>JBBQSW010000001.1:0-29786 GCA_038213575.1 Chitinophagales bacterium
ATAGTCGCCTCCGGCCGGACCAATGGGATCAACACGTCGGAAACCTGTGACATTTCCAGCATTGTCTAACGCACATTTTACTACTTTCACGCCATTGGACTGTACGGAAAGGACGTAAAACGCCTTGCCCGGCGCAATAGCACCGTAAGACCCATCTCCGTTCACGGTTTGAACCCAGGGCGCCTTGGGGTCGGCAGAGTTTACAAAAAAGTTGCCGTTGTCCTGCAAACCGCCCAGAAGCGTGTTATCCCCCGGGGTGTTTTTGTCAATGATGGCAGTATAAAATTGAGATGTGATATAACCATCGTTCAGGTACGACCATTCGACAAAAGGCGCGAGGCAATTTTCAGTGCGGTGAATACCGCCATCACTGCCCGTAATCATCACATTTGGGTTGGAAGGCAGGAACAAAGCTTCGTGCAAATCAGGATGGTGGTTGGGATAGAGTTCAAAAAATGGAAACTCCGTACCGATTTTGTAACCACCGATTTTAGTGGTGTTGTTGGGGGAGGCAAACCCATCGGTACTGCGCCAGAGGTTGGTGCCGCCGATTATTAAGGTGTTCGTGCCGGGTTGTTGCCTCACGACCAGGTCATAGCCACTTTGTGCAGCACATTGATCAAACTCAGTGCCCGTACTGGGCAAATTCATAGAGCGGTCTTCCCATTGTCCACCTGCACCAGAGCCATCTCCGCTCAGGTAGGTGTATTTAAAAAGGCTCGTCCAATCGTCCGAGCCGATATAACTGGTGTAGTGTCCGCTGCCTGGCGTAGTGCCAAAGAAATACACCTCGTTTTCGTTGCTAGGATTGATGCCAATGACAAGGCGATCGTATTCGTTGGGCATAAAACTGGGCGTTATGCTGGTCCAAGTTGTGCCATTCGTGCTTCTCCAAATGCCTTTGGGCGTACCTTCGCTGCTGAGGGTGGCATAGACAACACCGGTCGAGGTAACCGCCACATCTGTAAAATAGGAATAGGGTTGACCCGTACCTGGACCGCGCACCACTGCCCAGGAAGTGCCGCCATTCACGCTGCGAAAAATTGCACCATAAGTAGCGGCATATACCTCGTCCTGAGCGGATGAAGGATCGGTTGCAATGCGCCAAACGCCTTGCCACACCAAGGTAAATTCATGCGGGTTGCCACCAGCCGTTGAAGCAATGGGCGCCCAGGTATTGCCGCTGTCAATACTTTTGAACACACCGTCGCCCAGATAATAGGCGCCACCACCAGATGGCGAAGAGCCGTAGAGTTCTCCAGAAGTATAGTACCAAATATTTGTCTTTCCGGGTCGGGTGTCTTGCGCGATGCTCGTAACGCCGGGGTGCGCATTGAGTGGGGTTTTGCGTGCCCAGGTTTGACCGCCGTCTTCACTGAGCCAGATTCCGCCCGAAATACCGCCTGCAAGCATACGGTTTTCGTTTATCACGTCAATAGCCAATGCACGGGTTCGTCCGCCTACGTTCCAGGGGCCACGGGACATCCATTGCCCATTACCCCCACGTTCAACTACAGCCTGTGGGAGAGTAGATGCATATTGACGTTCGAGGAACTCGATGCCTGCGGGAATTTGTCCCGTGGCTGGGTCGGCGAGCCGCATCCGTTGCCATTCGCGGCGACGTGGGCCGTTTTCTTCTGAGGCGCCACCGGGAGCTTTAAGGCCGCCTGAGATGTTTTTTTCTTCGCTTGAAAAATAGAAGAGGCCGCAGGCGGCAAAAAGCAGTACTGCAAAAACGGGTATGATTCTTTTCATGTGAAAAAGTGTTTTAAGCGGGAAAGGTAAAAAGTGTCAGCCTAATTTCTCGAAAGTTCTGAACTTTCGGGGCGTTAAAACAGTGTGGTAAACCAAAATAAAATTTAGATGTTTTAATGCTAAAATTTAAAACATTCAATTTATGCCCATTCGTATCATTCCAAAAGAACAGCAGGGCCACGGCGCGTTCAATGGCGGCGAAATCGTGGAAAACAAACCCATTGGGTTCCCGCAAGACCATGCTAGTGTGCGCCCATACTCCAACCTTTTTTACTGGGCGCATGCCCGAGCGGTCACGGACAGCACCATTGGGCTGCACCCGCACCAGGGATTTGAGATTTGTTCTTTCGTCCTCAAAGGCCAAATCCGCCACTACGACACCCAACTCAAGGAATGGAGACCGCTCTCTGCGGGAGATGTTCAAATTATTCGCGCAGGCAGCGGCATCAGCCACTCCGAATGGCTGGGCAAAGACGGGGAAATATTCCAGATATGGTTTGACCCAAATTTGGAAACAACCCTGTCAAAACCTGCGAGTTACGATGATTACAAGGCCTCAGATTTTACTGAAAAGCAAATCGGCGAATCGCGTATAAAAACCCTCGTCGGCCCTGGAAGCCCGTTTCAAATGGATACACCAGGGGTCGAAGTTTTTCAGGTAGAAATCGGAAGCGGGGAATTCAGGCTGAAGGCCCAAGAAGGCAAAATATACTCTGCGTACCTGCTTGCCGGAACAGCGAGTATTAACGGTGAAATAATCCAGCAATTTGACTTTGTCCTAGCCACAGAGCAGGAAGAGATTGTGCTGGAGTCAGCGGACGGAGCCAATATTTTTATCATCGCCTCGCCAGTGCACCCTGGATACCGAACTTATGGGCAGTTGAGGGGTTGAGAATGTTGAGGGGGCCGTGTTCAGAAATCTATGTCAACTGCCGAGAGTGTTCAGAAATCTGTGTCAACTGCTGGTTACACCCCCGTTGAGATTACGCAGCGGAGACCCTCAACATTCTCAACCCCCTCAGAAACCTGACTTTTCCAAAAAAATGTCCAACGAGACTTTTGACTGTGTGAGTATCTTTAGTCCGTAGAAAATATTTGTTTCCAAATCATCTTTCAAATTTCTCTCGTATGGCAAAGGAAAAACTCAAACTCAAAGACCTCCAGGTGCAGAGCATTGTCACTTCGCTAGAAGAAGGACAGATGCAGACCTTAAAAGGCGGCAAAGAAGTGGTGGGCCGCCGCCGCATCTATTCTGTTCGCTGGACCATGATTGATACCCGTGTTCAATCGGACTTAGCGTTCGGATCCAACGGCGGAAATTAAGTCTCCGTAGATTCCGCCTCGCGCAGATATTTATCGCGTACCACTACTGCAAATGTTTGACCTCTTGCCTTGCCATCCAACCAAGCCAAGAGGTCAAATGTTTGCAACAAAGCCCTGGTTTCAGGCTCTTTTGCTTTGGTTTGCAAGTCGTTTTTCACCTTAGCAAAGACCTCGCGCTGGCCTCGCACATCCGGCAATTTTATCGCTTCAAAGATGCCGTGCATAAACTGCCGTTCCAGTTCGTGGAGGCGGTTTTTTCTTTTCAAAAACCGGGCAGCCGTTCGGAGTTGAGAATCCAAAAGCAGGAAATTCCCCAGCTCAAAATGGAGGATGAGCGACAGGATGCGGGCAAGGCTCTGGAGGTCTTCGCGGCCCACAGTTCGGCGTTGGGCAAGCCAATGGTTCAGGTGGTCGAGTGCCCTGTTGTAGTCGCCACAGCCAATGCTGATGGGTACGAATTGCAGGTAGAAACTGCCTGTTTCGTATTCGTGCGGGTCAAAGCGTTCGGCTTCACGCAGACAGCGATCCATTTCACGTTGGGCTTTATCGAATTCGCCCGTGTAGGTGCAAAGTGCAAAAAACCCGCTGAAATATTGGCGGTGTATTTTTCGCCGGTCATCTTCTGTAATCGCCTGTAAACCATCAATTTTCCGCAGGCATTCGCGCACTTCCTCATATTTTCGGAGCAGGCCACATGCCAGAATTTGATTGCTCAGTGCGGCAATATATTCTGACAAATTTTCGCGTAAAAAATGTGGCTGTGACTCTTGCAGGGCGATGAGCGTCTTGCCGGTTTCGTAAAATTTTTCTTGCTCCAGCGCCGTGTGATAATAGAGGCTGAGGGTGCGGTAATATAGCACCCGGGCCGTGTGCGACACCGCCGCATTAGGGTCGGCGAACGCCTCTTGCTCTACCAACTGGCGAAGACGCGCCACACGATCGGGACCGCGTTGGACGGGATCTTTTTTGATCGTGGCGTAGGCCTGAAAAAATGCCCTCCGATAGTGTGAAGCATTGCGCAATTGCTCCATTGCGCGCGCCTCTTCATCTTGCAATCGCTCGAGGTTTTTGTGGAGGAAATCTATGTCCATTCGGGTATAGGCAAGTTGCTTTTCCCATCGAACTATTTCGATCTGGTGTGAAAAGCTCTCATGCTGTTGGGCGAGTTTGCGGGCCTTGCTCAGCAGTTCGCGGCAATCAGCGTAATGCCCCCGTTTGAAAAGTGCGGCAACACTCTGCAGCAGTTGGTTGAGGCGTTGTTGG
The DNA here is from genome assembly GCA_038213575.1 of Chitinophagales bacterium. Classification (GTDB taxonomy): domain Bacteria; phylum Bacteroidota; class Bacteroidia; order Chitinophagales; family Saprospiraceae; genus M3007. The sequence goes on from JBBQSW010000001.1 coordinate 4,342, forward strand.
GTGGAATGCAGTTCATCGTAATTCTGAAGACATTTCAGCACCAGTTCGTATAGATATGCCTTAAGCTCAGAGTATTTTTTACTGCCAAAGTCCTGACTTTTGTAAATTTTATTCCTCCATTTTTCCTCGTCAAACTGCTCGCCAGCAGCCAAAGCCTCAAATAGTTGGGTGTATTTGGTGTCTCCCCCTTGCGTCCCCCTTATGAAGATGCGGAAATAGCGTTTTTCGGCTGGCGAAAGCGAGCGAATGAGGCGGTGTAATTTGTCGGAAGGTGTTTTTGACATTTCTGGGCGATGGATTTAGAGGCAAAATTGTCAGATATTTATCATTTTACCAAAACTAAATATAGCCTCAGAAACCTGACTTTTGAAAAAAATAGGGTTGCGGGAGGAAAAACGAGTGCGGACTTTTGTACCATTAGACGTTGGACGTTGGATTTGACCGGTTTCAAACTTATAAACTCCAGTCTTTTCGAGCGAAAGTCCATAATCTAATGTCTAAGGAACGCGGCACCAATAACTTAGTCATTTTAGGTCAACCATTTTTTCATCAGACAACACTATTTTTCTGCGAATAGCAGCGCTATTTAACGAAAAAGATAGGACGGATGACGGCAAAAGAATGGCATCAAATTGGAAAGTTATTTTGACACCGTTCCTAATTCTACTTTGTCAAATGAGCCCCTTTGGGGCTGATGTGACAAAGTAGAACTAAGCGTCTTGAATCTAAAAATCTGCTGCCATGCTAAAAGCCATCGCTATCCGTCGCCAGTCTGAATCGCCAGAGCCCAATGCTTCAATTGCTCGCGCTTTGCCGCTAAAACCTTCGCTCAATATGGAGCCTGGGACAAAATTTGCTCCCGACGCGGAAAAAATCGCACTGCCTACGATGGAGGGGATATGTTTCGAAAAAGTGAAACATATCACTTATTTGGAAGCGAGTGGCAATTACACCGCCTTGCACTTCAAGGACAAACGGCAGGTCTTGGTGTGCAAAACCCTCCGGGAAGTGGAACAAATGCTTCCTGGTCGGGCATTCGTACGTATCCATCGCTCGCACACGATTCACCTCAAACACCTGAAAAAATATGTGCGAGGCAAAGGCGGCCATGTTTTGCTCCAAAACGGAGTGACGCTCACTGTATCCACCGGCCAAAAGGAATCGTTTTTGGGGCAAGTGAAGGCTTATTTTGGTTGAGCGTCAGCTACATTTTTCTGTTTTCCCACCCTTGTATAGCGCCAATTTCAAAAGAAAAACACCCATCTCCCGCCCCAAAGCCCTCCCATGCAAATAAACACAACTGCCACCCTCCTTTTCCCGCTTAGCGCGGGAGAGGAGGGATTGGGAGGGTTTGATTTGCGATTTACGATTACATGATTTACGATTTTCAATAAAAAACACAGTAAGGGTTTGGTTTGGCACCGGGCGCAGCAACTTGCGTCCGGTGATTTTTTTTCTGAGGAAGCTCGAATTTTTCAGACCTTTCGCGGGCTAAAAGTCTCCAACCCTCCATTGAGCAACGCCGACAATACCCTTCCACGCCGCTACCCCGGACTGCGCCCTTTTGAGCGCAGCCAAAGCGCTGTGTTCCACGGAAGGCAAGAAGATATTGCCAGGCTCAGCAACCTCGTGCTCCGAGAGCGTCTGGTGGTGCTGTTCGCCAAATCTGGGATGGGCAAAACATCCCTTTTGCAGGCCGGCTGCGCGCCCGAACTTGAGCGACAGGATTTTGTGCCTGTGTTTCTTCGCACGGAACGGAGCGACCGCCCCCTGCTCAGCGGTATCGGTGAAATGTTGGAGAAAAACACCCATGTGGGTAGCAAAAACAGCACCGGATTGCGCTCTGGTGCAGCACAGACTTTGTGGGAAAAAATGAAACGGCTCGAGTTCGACCTCAGTGGCCTTCCCGCTACCCCCGTACTAGTGCTCGACCAATTTGAAGAAGCATTCACACTTGCTCATACAGAAGAAAGCCGCAACCACTTCTTCAACGAACTGGCTGATCTTGCCAACGAGACCATGCCAGAAGCATTGCGAACCTCGCTTCTGGAGGATTTTGAGTACGGAAAAATAGATGTAGAAACCATGCAGTGGTGGGAACAACAGCCCAACGTGCGCATCGTGTTGAGCATCCGTTCCGATTTTCTCCACATGATTGACCGGGTGAGCAAAAGTATCCCGGGTATCCTCCGCAACCGTTACGAATTGCAGCCGCTGAACCGCGATAAGGCCCGCACGGCGATCGTGAAACCCGCTGAACAATTGGGTGACTACGCAAGCCAGCCTTTTCTTTATGCGCCTGCAGCTCTGGAAGAAATGTTGGATTTCCTTTCAGGGCACGATGCAACCGACGAAAATGAGGGCAAAGCATTGACCAAGTCAGAGGAAATTGAAGCCGTCAACCTACAGATAATTTGTCAGGATGTGGAGGAACGCATCATTGATTTCCAAAAGCCCGCAGGCTTTGAGGTGGATGGTCAGTTCTATGAAGGCAAAGAGGGATTGCGCAACTCAATCCGCAATTTTTATCAAAACCAACTTCGTCTTTTCCCCAAGGCTTATGTGGAGCGCATTTTGCAAAAAACACAGCAAGGTGCTCCCATCTCGTCCTTAGACAAGGCTTTGACAGCCAAACCAATGGGCGATCTCCGTGATACAGCTCGGCGCCTCATCGAAGAAAGCCTCATCACACCTGGCAATCGCCGGAACAGTGTGGTGGACGACACGCTTATCAGTGAATTCCAGGTATCGCCTGATTTCCTAGACACACTGGTGGATAAGAGCCGCCTGCTGCGCAAGGAACCTCGGCTTGACGATTTCTACTACGAAATCAGTCACGACACGCTTTTGCCTGCCATCATCGAATCGCGCAATACCCGTCGTGACAAAGAACAAGCCGACCGCCAAAAAGCGGAATACCAAGATCAATTGGCCGAAGAAGCCAAACGCCGTGAGGCAATGGAAGCCGAGCTTACGCTTACCCGTAGGCAGCGCAAATTGGCCCGCACGGTGGCAATCACTTCGCTGCTTTCATTGCTGGTTTGTTTGGGCTTTGCTATTTGGTTCATCAACGAGTATGTGGACAATGCCAGAAGCCAACTCACCCAAGCTGAATTTTATGTCCACAACGAATTGTACAATGCAGCCGATCACGCATACAGCGAACTGATTGCCCACCCTCGCCGCACCTGGATACTCGAACATACCAGACCGCACCAAGATGTGTGCGCGGAATATGAGTTGGTCAAAAAGTTCCACATATCCTACAGTACGATAGACAGCAATTTCGTCTTTGCCGATTCCTCGATGCTGGTCAACAACTATGCTTTTGCGCTCCAACATTACCGACTTGCGGAAGATTCCTTGGCAGTCTATCGCTCGCTCAATGCTCAATTTTCGCACGATACTTTGAACAATAAGTGGCGGGTGCGTCAGCAACTCATTGATTCAAAGGCGGATTTGATTGGAAAACGTATTTATAATGCAAACCAAGCCCTAGTTCGCGAATTCAAAATCAGTCAGCGCGAATACGAGTCATTCGTCGAGGCCAAAGTATGGGGCCAAGCCCTGCGCAATCTCCGGCGCATGAAACAACTTTTGCCCGCGCACCCTTCCGACGAAATTGATTTGAAAAACGCACTGAAAATCAATGAGCTCCCCAGCGAATACGTCAAAAAGGAACTTGTGAAATGCGAGGCAAAGCTGCTAGGGCTGTAATGGTGATTGGTGGAATGGTGGATTGGTAGAATGGTGATTGTTGATTGGTGGACTGGTTGATTGGTTCTCGTGCTACCGAATCCACCAATCACCAGTCCACCAGTCCACCAATCACCCATGCGCATCATGCTCTGAGACAAACATTTGGTTATGATTCAAAAGCTACGCAACAAATTCACAAAAAAACTGCCCTACACCGATAGGTTTATCACAAGACTGCCCTCTTCAACCATGGGTTGTGGGATGTTGAACGAGGGGAATGTCTATTTGATGGACTATGCAATAAAGAATATGCCAGCGGGGAAATATGTTTTAGAAATTGGCTCCTGGGCAGGGTTATCCACGAATTTGTTATTGCATCTTATGCAAAAACATGGTAGAAAGGAACAGTTTATTGGTTGCGATCCTTGGCTATATGGTTATAATAATTCCGAAGACGAGCATGGATATTCCATTGAGGGTAGGGAAGATATAAGCAGAGCTCAATACATGGATTATATTAAAAAGGGGTTTATGGATTCTGTTTTGTTGTTCAATAAATCAAATCTGCCCTATACGTTTCACCTGAAATCAGATGAATTTTTTGAAAATTTCAATCAAAAATCTATCCTGACGGATGTTTTTGGAAGAAGCACAACGCTAGAGGGCCGTCTGTCTTTTTGCTATATTGATGGAAACCATAGCTATGAGCATGTAAAGCGAGATTTTGAAAATGCAAACAAACACTTGATAGTGAACGGCATGATCCTATTCGATGATTCTTATGACGGCGCTCCATTTGGGAGCGCTCATTTTATGGATGAAATAAAGAAATTTCCACAGTTCAAAGTGATCGGCAAAAACCCTAATTACTTAATACAGAAACTCAGCCAATAACCTGAAGCCATTATGCGCTTACTCTGGCTCAGTCCGGGCTTTCCCGCTGACGAACAAGACCACAATTGTCTTCCCACCTTGCAACTGTTGGCACGCACGCTTATTTCACAGGGCGTTGATTTACAAATCATAACACTCGGCTACCCATTTCACTCAGCGACCTATCGCTGGCATGAAATCCCGGTCGTTTCTGGTTTTGGATTTAATCGGCAATGGTTTCGTTGGCTCAACTGGTTTCGGGCAATTCGTTATGCCCAAGCGGCCCACCGACAGCAAAAGTTCGATGTGATCCACAGTTTTTGGCTGGGGCCCACTTGGCTGATTGGTCAATACTTGCGTGCTTGTTGGAAGATTCCACATTACACGACCCTTATGGGCCAAGATGTATTGCGCAGCAACTTGTACCGCCATTTCCTTCAAGCCCGACATACACAAGCGCTTGTAGCAGTCTCTGATTTTCAAAACATGGCTTTTGAAAAAACGAAGGGCAAACGAGCGGCCCATACCATCCCTTGGGGTGTGAGCAGTGCCGAAATCCCCAACAGCTTGCCCGATCATCGTCCACTCGACATATTGGGCTGTGGCTCTTTTATACTTTTGAAAAACTGGGCGCTCTGGCTAGAAGTGATTGCAGAGGTGGCTACACAAAAACCCGATATCCAGGCCGAAATTATAGGCGATGGAGCAGATAGACCGCTTATTGAAAACCTCATCCAACAGGCTGGTTTAGAACACATTGTACGGCTAGTCGGACACCTTCCACGGGTGGAGGTTTTAGCCCGGATGCAGGAATCAAAAGTTTTCTTGCACACCGCCCAATTCGAATCGTTCGGGTTTGTACTGGCCGAAGCTGCCATGAACGGTTGCAGGGTAGTGAGCACACCCGTTGGGATTGCTCCGCAGATTTCGACGGTTGGAGACACGCTGGGGGCACTGGTGGAGCAAACGATGTTGGCTTTAGATCAGCCTTTGTTGAAGTGGCCGAATGCACCGGTTACGATGGAGTCGGTGGCCTGTAAATATCTCAATTTGTACAGTAAGAGCCCCAACACCGATGATTGCTCCAAGCCGGCTTTGCCGGGGAGTGTTCAAAAAGTATGGCACACCTAAATTTGAGTGTTGATAATTAACGTGGGTTTTGGATAGCCTTTTCGGTAATGGAGTTTCAATAAAAACCGCGTAGCGGTGTCATTTTGGTAGCCCGCAAGGGCGTTTGGGGAATAGGATCCGCGTAGCGGTGACATTATATCGCCGCAATAATGCCACCGTTACGCGGTTCTGGAAAACAATGAACGCTGACGCTACCATAATGTCGCCGCGATGCGGCTTTTTCATGAACACTCCCATTTGCCCGACAATACCAACGTATTCAGCAATCCAACCTTATAATTCCCCCTGGTCTTGTTTCACAATCGCAGCATTTTCAAGGCCCAAATTTTCTCCTTTTGCGTTATGCGCAACCAATGGATGTGACGGTGCTGCGGTGAGCTGAATGACCCATCCTCCGTAGAATGGGTTTCTTGGTGTGGAGAAGGGCTTTATTCCTTACCTTTGCGCTCTTTTTTATCCAATAATGTTTCCAAAATACGACGTGATAGTAGTGGGCGCAGGACACGCAGGTTGCGAGGCAGCCGTTGCTGCCGCCAATCTGGGCTGCAAAGTCCTCTTGGCCACCATGAATATGCAGACCATCGGACAGATGAGCTGCAATCCCGCCATGGGCGGGGTGGCAAAAGGCCAGATTGTGCGCGAAGTGGATGCCCTGTGCGGATACTCGGGTATCATTACCGACCACACCGCCGTGCAATTTCGAATGCTCAACCGCTCCAAGGGTCCTGCCATGTGGAGTCCCAGGGCGCAAAGTGATCGGATGCAGTTCGCTTCTAAATGGCGGCAAATGCTTGAAAATCACCCCAATATTGATTTTTGGCAAGAGATGGTGGGCGGACTTTTGGTGAAAAACGGACGAGCATGTGGTGTGCGTACCAGCATGGGCTTAGAGATTGAAAGCGAGACCGTTGTGCTCACCAATGGCACTTTTTTGAACGGCATTATCCACATCGGCGAAAAAAAATTTGGTGGCGGGCGAGCGGGTGAAAGTGCAGCACGAGGCATCACCGAACAACTGGTGGAACTGGGTTTTGAGGCCGGGCGCATGAAAACCGGAACCCCCCCACGCCTTGACGGGCGCAGCCTCGATTATTCCAAAATGGAAATCCAGGATGGCGACAACCCACCAGGCAAATTTTCCTACACCGATACCCCGGCGCTCCAAAACCAACTCTGCTGCTGGAGCACTTACACGAATCAAAAAGTACACGACACGCTCCGCACGGGTTTTGACAAATCGCCCATGTTCAATGGGCGCATCCAAGGGGTAGGGCCGCGCTACTGCCCTAGCATCGAGGACAAGATTGACCGCTTCAGCGACAAGGACCGGCATCAACTTTTTGTCGAACCAGAAGGGAGAGACACGGTAGAGATTTATATCAACGGTTTTTCCAGTTCGCTGCCAGAAGATGTTCAATACAAGGCGCTTAAGTTGGTTCCAGGCTTGGAAAATGTCAAGATGTTTCGCCCCGGTTACGCTATTGAATACGATTATTTCCCGCCCACCCAACTGCAAACCACGCTGGAAACCAATTTGGTGAAAAACCTCTTTTTCGCCGGACAAATCAATGGCACCACGGGCTATGAAGAAGCGGCTTGTCAGGGCCTGATGGCTGGATTGAACGCCGCATTGGCTGCGAAAAACGAAGCCCCGGTCGTGCTGAAACGTTCCGAAGCCTATATTGGGGTGCTGATTGACGATCTGGTGAATAAAGGCACGGAAGAGCCTTACCGAATGTTCACCAGCCGAGCCGAATACCGGATCTTGCTTCGGCAGGACAATGCGGATCTGCGGCTCACACCCATCGCCCATCGCTTGGGCTTGCAAGGCGCCGAGGAGCGTATGGTACGTGTTCACGCAAAAAATAGAGCGGTAAAAGAAATTGACGCTTTTTTCCGCAATACCTCCGTCAACCCAGACGAGTTGAACGGTTATCTGCAAAGTGTAGATTCTGCGCTCATTGGTCAAAAAACAAAACTGCACAACATCCTGCTTCGGCCTCAGGTAGACATTCCAGGCATGGCGAAAGTATTGCCCGAGCTTGCTCGCTTTCTAGGTGCGTACGAGTCAGAATTTGTGGAAATGGCCGAAACCAACATCAAGTACGACGGCTACATCAAGAAGGAAGAAGAAATGGTATCGCGCATGGCAAGGCTTGAAGACCTTCAACTTCATGCTGATTTTGACTATTCCAGCATACACGGATTAAGCATTGAAGCAAAACAGAAACTGGCACACACCCGCCCAAGGACGATTGGGCAGGCGAGCCGAATTTCTGGGGTGAACCCGGCGGATGTTAGTGTGTTGTTGGTGCATTTGGGGCGCTGAAGCGCCATTGCTAAAAAAACTTTTTGTATTAAAAATCGAGGCTTACATTTGTGACTATAAAATCATTTCCCCGCGAGAAATGAAATATTACAGTTGAGTTGGGTTTTCAGTATGGCAAACAGAACTTCAAAATATAATGTGATTTCATTGTTTTCAGGAGCAATGGGTTTAGATATTGGACTTGAAAAGGCAGGCTTACACACAGCTGTTTGTGTTGAAATGAATAAACTTGCTTGCGAAACGATTAGAACAAATACATCTATTCCTGTTATAGAAAATGACATTACAAAAGTTACGACTGAAGAAATCTTACAGACGGCTAATCTAAAGAAAGAAGAAGTTTTTATGGTAGTCGGGGGGCCACCTTGCCAAGCGTTCAGTACTGCAGGGAAGCGACTTTCATTGCAAGATTTTCGAGGGAATGTGATTGTTAATTACCTCAGGGTGGTTGAAGAGATAAGCCCTCCTTATTTTATTCTTGAGAATGTGCGGGGTATTTTATCAACCCCACTTAATGCAGTTCCGATAGAATATGAGAGCGAATACAATACCGTGGTTGAAATGCCTGGAAGTGTAGTTTATTTTTTATGGAACGAGTTTCAGAAATTGGGCTACGATATCAGTTTCGGGTTGTTCAATAGCGCAAATTATGGGGTACCACAGATTAGGGAACGGGTTATTATTTTTGGAAGTAAGAATGGAAGAATCCCATTGCCGAACCCAACACACAGCGAGACAGGGTTTGAAACTGGCATGAAGTGGGTCACTATCGCGGAGGCATTTGAAAACCTTGGAAAGCAAGAACAGTATCTTGAAATTCCACAGCGAATAAAAAAATTTCTTGTTCATATTAAGGAAGGTGAAAACTGGACTGACTTACCTGCTAATGTAAAAGCAGAGGCAATGGGAAAATCCATAGATTTGAGTGGCGGAAGAACAGGATTTTACCGCAGATTATCCTTCAACAGACCATCCCCAACTTTGCTAACAAGTCCGATAATGAACGCAACCTTATTGGCACATCCTACAGAGATGCGCTCCCTATCTGTTCAAGAGTATGCAAGGATTCAACAATTTCCCGACAGTTGGAAACTACAAGGAAAACCTACAGACCTATTTAAACAAATCGGCAACGCAGTCCCAACTGGGCTAGGTTATATCGCTGGAAAGACAATTCTAGATTTTCACCATGGCGACTTTGACCCCCAAAGAGAAAAACGGAATAGAGTTCCATATTCGAGGTATTTAGGTTGTTCGGACTTTCAATTTATTCCGACTTTCAAAAAAAATTTACAAAAGAGTAGTCAAAAACAACTTATCTTTTCATGAGAACCCCACTTGGCACCTATAAAATATATTTATTTAACCTATAGAACTATGAACCAGATAGATTTAAAAAGTGTACAGCAATATGTTGAGGCTAATATCAGTTCATTTCATGATAAACGAATTGCGAGTCTCCAAGGTCTCAAGCTAAAAACTGTACTCCAAAAGAAAAATCCCTACCTATTTCGTGCAAAATATTTATTGACAGCCGAACAAATCGTTCGCAGTCTGACAGACGCTTTTATTTCTTCAAATGAAGAAACGATATTTGGTGACTGGTTAGAAGGTTTGGCTACATTTATCAACAACAAAGTTTTTGGAGGTCGTAAGTCTGGAATAAATGGTGTTGACTTAGAATTTGACAAAGACGGGATTCGATATATTGTAAATATCAAATCTGGCCCTAATTGGGGTAATGCGAGTCAGATTAAAAAAATGAGTACTGATTTCAAAGCTGCTGGTAAAACTTTGAGAACTAGTGGTTCTGGACTGCAAGTTATTGCTGTAAATGGGTGTTGCTATGGCCGCAATAAAAACCCTGACAAAGGTGATTGTTTTAAATATTGCGGCCAGCAATTTTGGGAATTTATATCAGGTGATACAAATTTATTTACGGAAATCATTGAACCATTAGGCTATAAATCCAAAGAAAAAAATGATTCATTTTCAGAGGCCTACGCAAAGATGATAAACTTATTTACATTAGAGTTTGCCACTGACTTTTGCACCACCGATGGTTCTATCGACTGGTCAAAATTGGTTCGATTTAACTCTGAAAAAAAATAAGCAAACGCTCAATCCCTGAGTCAGTTGTAGTCAGCAATAAGATAGGGAATCACCCCATTAACTTGACCAAGAGACAGGAATTCCCTTTCTTCACCCCAAAATTTTCTCCATGAATTTCCCACCATTCGTTTTCCTAATGCTTTGCGCAACCACCGCTAGCGCACAACCCGGCTGCCCCGACCCGCAGGCTACAAACTTCAACGCCTCAGCGACGAGCAACGACGGTTCTTGCCTTTACCCAGTCACCAATTATGCGCCGGTTTTCAAGACGAATTTGAACGGTGATTTGAAAGAAATCAGCGGTCTCACAAAAGCCAATTCCAAGTGGTGGGGACACAATGACAGTGGTTTCGACGAAATTTTTTTTAGCATTGATACTGAATCAGGCGACGTTTTTCAAAAAATCGAACTTATAAACGCCAAAAACAAAGATTGGGAGGACATAACCGCAGACACCCAAAACCTATATATCGGCGATTTTGGCAACAACAGCAATGACCGCCAAAATCTGGGGGTTTACATCGTCCCCCTCTCCGAAATAGGCAGCAGCAACTCTGAGACGGTACAAGAATTCGAGTGGTCGTTTCTTCCATTCTCCTACATTGATCAAACGAACTATGCAACGCAACCTGAAGACAGCTCCGTTTTCGACTGCGAGGCAATGATTTTTTACAACGACAAAATCCACCTTTTCACCAAAAGCCGACGCAACTACCGCACTTCGCACTATACCATAAATACCTCAACCAATGTTGCGGACAAGGTTGAAGCATTTAACGTACAGGGACTTATCACGGGTGCATCCCTTTCCCCGGATGGCAAACTCATCGCGCTTGTCGGCTATGATTTGAGGCCCTTCATCCCCACCGTTTTTTGCTGGTTGCTCTGGGATTGGCCACTCGGCACGGACCAGTTTTTTTCGGGCAACAAACGGCGCATCGAACTGGGCACGGCATTGCAAATTGGTCAGGTGGAAAGCGTCGGATTTGACTCCGATCGCGCTGGCTTTATCTCGAACGAGCGCACTTCATTCAATGGTGTGACCATCGTGCCGGAGTCCGTTCGCAGTTTTGATTTTAGCCAATGGGTGCCTGCAAGTGTTGGCACCGGCGAGCCGGGCGGTCCACTTGACACCTTTTCCGTATTCCCCAACCCGTTCGCGCAAGGCGTTCAATTTCAGTTCTTAGGAAATAAAAAACCTGATTTTTTACGAATAAAAAATCAGGTTGGGCAAACTGTTTTGACCTTGAAAGAGATTCCTGAAACGCTTGATTTGCGCTTTTTACCTTCAGGATATTACACTTTTGAAACCTGGCAAGGCGGGCGGCAGATTGGATGGGCCAAGGGGCTAAAGCAATGAAATAATTACCTCAAAACCAACACTTTTCGTATCCCGGAATCTTCCGTCGTGTCCCATCTGTGTCATCTGATTTCCACTTAACCAGTTACGAAGTTTTATAGGTATTCGGATCAATACGCCTTCGCAAACAACACCCGTCGTTCGCTTGGCTTCCCGGTTCGTATGCACTTGCCAGCTTCATCCGGCCAACCGAGCGGAATGCAACGAATGGTTGCCTTGGTCTGGGCTTTGATGTCCTCTTCCGTTTCGGTCGTGCCGTCCCAATGGGCGTAGGCAAAACCGCCTTTGTTATCCACCACCTCTAACAATTCTTCCCAGGTGTCTACTTTGGTGATGTGCTCATCGCGGTATGCTTTGGCGCGGTTGAATAGGTTGGCTTGGATTTCGTCGAGCAGACCCGCGATGTGGTCGGCGATGGTATCGAGCGGCACGTTGGCTTTTTCTTTTGTGTCGCGTCGAGCTACTTCCACCTGTCCGGCAGCGAGGTCGCGTTGGCCGAGTCCGAGGCGCACGGGAATTCCAATCATCTCATATTCAGCGAATTTGAAGCCGGGGCGGTTCTGATCGTCGTTGTCAATTTTGACACGGATGCCTTTCGCCTTGAGCTCGGCGGCGATTTTTTCTGCCACTACCGTTAGCTCATCCGATGGCTTTGGAATAGGAATGATGACCACCTGCGTAGGCGCAATTTTTGGTGGAATGATCAGTCCGTCGTCATCAGAGTGCGTCATGATGAGTCCGCCGATGAGCCGTGTGGAAACGCCCCATGAGGTAGCCCACACATATTCCTGCTGGTTTTCCTTGTTCAAAAACTGCACATTGAACGCCTTGGCGAAATTCTGCCCCAAAAAGTGCGAAGTGCCCGCCTGCAAGGCTTTTCCATCCTGCATTAAAGCCTCAATTGTATAAGTGTCATCAGCGCCAGCGAAGCGTTCATTGGCTGATTTCACGCCTTTAATAACGGGCATGGCCATCCATTCTTCGGCGAATTGGGCATACACATCCAAAATTAAAAGGGTTTCTTTCACAGCCTCTTCTGCCGAGACGTGGGCGGTATGGCCTTCTTGCCACAAAAATTCTGCTGTGCGAAGAAACGGGCGCGTACGCATTTCCCAGCGCACCACATTGGCCCACTGATTGATCAGGATGGGTAAGTCGCGGTAGCTCTGGATCCAGTCGCGGTAAGTATTCCAGATGATGGCTTCCGAGGTTGGGCGCACGATGAGTTCTTCTTCGAGTTTTGCCTCGGGGTCCACCATGAGTTTACCCGGCCTGTTCGGGTCATTTTTTAGGCGATAATGCGTCACCACGGCACATTCCTTGGCAAAACCCTCCGCATTTTTTTCCTCGGCTTCAAAAAGGCTTTTCGGCACAAAAAGTGGAAAATAGGCATTTACATGGCCGGTTTCTTTGAACATAAAGTCCAATTGGTCGCGCATTTTTTCCCAAATACCGTAGCCGTGAGGTTTGATGACCATGCATCCGCGCACAGGCGAGTTGTCGGCCAAGCGGGCCTTTTGCACAATGTCGAGGTACCACTGGGAGTAGTCTTCTGAGCGGGGTGTTATTTCTTTAGCCATGAAAATGTTGAGTGGTTGAGTGGTTGAGAATGTTGAGTTTATGGCTCAGCGTTCTTTTGAAACGGGCACAAAGATGAGGGGATTTTCGAGCCAAATGCCCGAAAAACCCCTCAAAAATTCTTTTTGTTCCAATTCAACATATTTCTACGTCAATGACCAATGACTCAATGACCAATGACCTAATGACACTTAACTCCTATTCCCATTTTGGCAACAAACCCCGCAGCCCCATGTCCACAATTTTTTCGGCGGGGGTAACGCCGTCACCGTAAAAATCCAGCTGGCCATTGGCATTGTCGTCCACCCACTCAAAACTCTGATTTACAGAGAACGAAAGCGTTACAGTCAGATCCTGAGTTTCGTTACCCGTAACCACCAGCGGTGTGTCAAATTTTCCGGTCACCACACAAGAGCCGGCAGGGATGGGGCTGCTGGAAAAAAGCGGGTTTACCACTGTGGTGGCACCAGCCGGGGCTTCGCCGGAAGAGAGTTGATTGTAAGTATCGTAAGGAGGGGTCAGGTTGGTTTCAAATGCCCAAAAGCCCTGTTTTTTATCGTCATTTACGGTCAACGTTTTGCTGCGTGGCGTGATGCTGCTGATGTAGGTATTGAAACCGACGAAAGAAGCCACCGTGCCTTTCTGCTGGATCAAATTTCCCACGATCGGGATGTTGTTGATGTTGAAACGCACGTCGTAGTTTTGGTACGTTACACTGGCACGTACCCATTCATAGGTGCCGGGAGGGACGTTTTTAAGACTGATTTTAGTGAAAATCTGCCCATCACCACCTTTCGCCACTTTGTCAAAATCTACCGCATTTTCGCCACCCTTGCTGGTTTCTTCGCCTTTATATATGATGGCTCCCGTACCAAATAAGGTGAATGCCGACGGAGCCAGTTCGATGTAATGGACACTCATTTCGTGGAATTCAGGCGTCTGGGCGGCATGCCCGGCGGCTAAAGGGGCTGGCTGGCCGATGTTGTTGAGTCGCGCCTGGGCAGCGTCGAATTTGAACTTGAATTGTAGATTTGCCCCGCTATCCGAACCTTCTTTTTTACAATTTGAAAAGAGTGAAAGCGCGGCCAACAAAAGGAGCATTACGTAGTTTCTCATGTACAGGAATTTGTTTGAAATGAATGCCCTAAAACGGAAATTTTACTTTCCAATTGCGGAGTCAATGTTTTTCAAAACCATTTAGGACTTGTTTTGTTATTTTTGCCGCTGTGTACACCGGAACTCTGTTCCGGGATAATTAAACGCTTCCCGGAACGGAGTTCCGGGATACATTGTCCCCGGAACGGAGTTCCGGGGTACAACATTTTCTCGATGGATACGATCACTAAAAGCCCCGTGATGCTTTACACGGAACAGACGCCTAACCCAGAGGCGCTCAAATTTGTAACCAACCGGATGCTTTTCCGGGGCATTGCTGACTTCAAAGATCCGGAATTGGCAGCAGAATGGAGCCCTCTGGCAAACAGCCTGATGGAGCTACCTTACATCAAAAGCGTCTATTTCAACAACAACTATGTGACGGTGACGAAGGAGATGAACTATGATTGGACAGATATCATGTTGAAGATCAAGGAGTTCATCAAAGACTTTATCGAGAAAGACGGCACGATCATACGCGAAGGTTTTGCCGAATATTCGGAAAAAGTATTGGCTAGCAGCAACGCCGTGCAGTTCAGTGGCGAGGGCGGCGAAATAGCCAAAAGAGTGAAAGAATTGATTGACACGTATGTGAAACCCGCCGTTGAAATGGACGGTGGCAACATCGAATTCAAGGCTTTTGAGGCTGGCAAAGTGTACGTTACCATGCAGGGTTCTTGCAGCGGCTGCCCCTCTTCTTCCGTCACGCTCAAGGCGGGTATCGAAGGAATGCTGAAACGTATGATTCCTGAAGTGGAAGAAGTGGTGCAGGAGATGGAGTGATTCAATTTGCGATTTTTAAATTACGATTTACGATTTCCCCCGTCGGCAGTTTGCTGGCGGGGGAAATTTTTTTGCTGAATATTTTGCTCTAAACGCTTTGTATTTAGATTGTAATTTGTAACACAACTTATTGAATTTCAAGCTAAAATCTGGGGTTTGCAAATTCCATAGTTCTATAAAATCTGTTCTACTTTTGCGGCCATGTCGTTGTTAAAAAAACTCGCGGGAGAAACTGCCTTGTATGGCTTGAGCAGCATCGCCGGGCGGCTGCTGAATATGATGCTGCTCGTACCGTTGCACACGCGGCTGTTGAATTCCACGAGCGATTATGGCGCGGTAACGGATCTCTACGCCACCTCGGCGTTCCTCATGGTATTCTTCTCCTACCGCATGGAATCGGCCTTTTTTCGTTTCGGAACGCCCGCTGAAGACCGCGACAAAGCCTATTCCACGGGGATGCTCTCGCTTTTTGGGAGCACTGCCATCATCGCCGCCCTTTTGTTGGTTTTTACGCAACCGATTGCCGATGCGCTACAATACCCGCAACACCCGGAGTATGTACGCTGGTTCGCGCTGATCCTTGCTTTTGATTGTCTGGCAGAGTTGCCTTTTGCGCGTTTGAGGTTGGAACAGCGCCCAAAACGATTCGTTTTCATCAGGCTTTGCAACATCGCGGTGAATATCACGATGAATCTTTTTTGGCTGGTCTTTTGTCCTTGGGCCGCCGACAATGGCATGGATTGGGTACACGCCGTATGGCAACCGGGGCTTGGGGTGGCCTATATCTTTCTGTCCAATTTGATTGCCAGCGCGATCACGCTGGTGCTGTTATTGCCTCAATTTCAGGCGGTTAGGGCCAGTTTTGATAAAATTTTGTGGAAAAAAATGCTTGTCTATGCTGCTCCGCTCATCGTGGTGGGGTTGGCTGGAATTGTGGACGAAATGTTCAGCCGGGCCATGCTTAAATACTTGCTTCCAGGAACGCGAGAGGAGAATTTGGGGCAAGTAGGCATCTTTGGAGCGAACTACAAACTGGCTGCGCTCATCACACTTTTCACGCAGGCTTACCGATACGCTGCGGAGCCGTTTTTCTTCCGCCATGCGCAGGACAAAGATGCCATGCGTACCCAAGCTGAGGTGACAAAATGGTTTACCATTGCGAGCGCGGCTGGAATGTTGGGAATTTTACTTTTCCTCGATGTGGTCAAAGGTTTTATTGGAAGCAAATACCATAGCGGACTTCATGTGGTACCTATCTTGTTGGGAGCCAACCTGTTGTTGGGCGTCTATTACAATTTTTCCGTCTGGTATCGCTTGAAAGATCGGACCGGGTTGGGGGCCTGGATTTCCGTTGGTGGAGCGATCATTACCGTGGCGCTTAATCTTTTCCTGATCCCGCTTTATGGCTATTACGGAGCGGCTTGGGTGACCTTGGTTTGCTATGCTTTTATGAGTTGGGCCACTTGGTTCACAGGAAAAAAACACTATCCAGTGCCTTATCCATTGGGTCGAATGGCCTTTTATCCAGTCCTTGCGCTGACGCTTTGGATGGCGAGTATTTGGCTTGCACCCATACTGCCCATGGAGGCGCTTTGGGGTGTTCGGGTGGTCTTCTTTGGTGCATTTTGCGGCACGGTGTATTGGCTGGAGTTATGGAAACGTGCATTAAGCTGAAAAGAGTTTGTTTATCTTCGCCTCGATTTATTCGTCAAACCAACAAATCCTTGCCGACAGGCAGGAACGATACCTAAAATTTAACAGCCATGGATTTACACACCTTACTCAACACCCTCCACTCCTACAACCGTTACCTCATCATAATCGCGCTCTTTTGGGTGATTTTCCGTTCCTGGTCGGGCTGGATGGGTAAAAAAAATTATGTAAAAGCCGACAATACGGCTTCTCTGGTATTGCTAATACTTGCCCACCTACAATTGCTTTTAGGGCTTATCCAATATTTTGTCACCAGTGCTTACACCACCGGCGGTATGCCCATTAGTGATCCGTGGGTGCGCTATTTCAAAATGGAGCACATCGCCGGGATGATTCTCGCCGTCGTTTTGATCCAGTTGGGGCGCACTTTTTCCAAAAAGGCGCAGCTGGATGAACAAAAACACAAAAAAACGGCTTTGTATACTACGGCTGCTGCGATAATCATCACGGGGATACTGGCGATGAAAGGGCTGTTTTTGGGAACCTTGGCAAGTGCGTCTGGGCATTAGATTTTCCCTAATTTTGCGCCGTTCAATTCAAAACCTCCGAGGACAACTCAGTCCTCGGAGGTTTCCTTTTCTGATTTTTTGACCATGCAAAAACCCTCCATTCCAGAAGGTACCCGCGACTTTGGCCCCGAACAGGTGCGCAAACGCAATTATATTTTCGATACGGTCCGTTCGGTGTTCGTCAAGTTTGGTTTTCAGCCGCTTGAAACGCCTGCTATGGAAAACCTCAGCACCCTCACCGGAAAATACGGTGAAGAGGGCGATAAACTGCTGTTCAAAATACTGAACAATGGTGATTTCCTTTCAGGTGCAGACGCGGAAGCTCTGGCCACCCAAAACTCCACGAAACTTACTACCAGTATTGCCAAACGCGGGCTGCGCTACGATCTCACGGTGCCTTTCGCACGTTATGTGGTGATGAATCGGGGGACACTTTCCTTTCCCTTCAAACGCTACCAAATCCAACCTGTTTGGCGGGCTGATCGTCCGCAGCGGGGGCGTTACCGCGAATTTTTTCAGTGCGATGTGGATGTCATTGGGTCTGAATCGTTGCTTTACGAGGCAGAATTGGTGCAGATTTATGATGAGGCTTTCGCCAAAATGAATTTGCCCGTCATGATTAAAATCAACAACCGCAAGGTGCTGTTTGGTATAGCGGAAGCAGCGGGCATTGCCGATCGTTTCACGGACATGACCGTGGCGATTGACAAACTTGATAAAGTGGGTATGGAAGGGGTGCGCAAGGAATTGAACGAGCGTGGCGTTCCAGACACTGCCATTGCTGTTATTGAAAAAATCTTAAAAACCCCCGATTTCCAATCACTTAAACCTATATTTGCCAACAGCGAAACGGGGTTGAAAGGTTTGGAAGAACTGGAACGGGTGTTTCAATTGTTGTCAAAATCGCCGCTCCAGAACGAATTGAAATTTGACGTGACCTTGGCTCGTGGCTTATCCTACTACACTGGCTGCATCTTCGAGGTATCTGCCAAAGATTACCCGATGGGCAGCATTGGCGGCGGCGGAAGATATGCGGATCTGACTGGCGTGTTTGGAGTGCCAGGGCTTTCGGGAGTGGGGGTTTCTTTTGGCGCGGACCGGATTTACGATGTGTTGGAAGGTTTAAAACTTTTCCCGGAAAACATCTCGGAAAGTGTAAAAATCATGCTGGCTTCCTTTGACGAGCCCTCCTTTGAATATGCGTTTCAATGCGCCACGGAACTTCGGGCTGCCGGGGTTGCCGTGGAAACTTACCCGGAACCGGGCAAGTTGAAAAAGCAATTTGAATACGTCGCCAAACGCGGCATCCCGTTCGTGGCCATCATCGGCGAG
Source organism: Chitinophagales bacterium (assembly GCA_038213575.1). Taxonomy (GTDB): domain Bacteria; phylum Bacteroidota; class Bacteroidia; order Chitinophagales; family Saprospiraceae; genus M3007. The sequence continues at coordinate 22,916 of JBBQSW010000001.1, forward strand.
AGCGAAATGGCATCTAAAACCTTGACAATCAAGGATCAAAAATCGGGAGAGCAATGGACAGCGAGCGTGGCGGAGGTGGCGGAAAGATTGCTTGGCTCCTAGAAAACCGAATTTACTGAAACCGCCGACACCACCGAATTTTTAATTTGAACATACACTGTCAACACCACTTTTTTTCTTTACGCCGGGAAATTTGCCACCTTCGGTGGTATCGGCGGTGTCGGTAAAACCGGTGTTCCAAACTTTTCTCATGCTCCGCAATTACTTCCTCCCAGCAATTTTTGCCCTTGCAGCTCATCTGCTCTCCGCCCAACAAACCGACTATGATGCCATCATCCAACCCATAGACGCAAAAGCCCGTGATATTGGGGAATACATCGTGCAACTTGCCTGGCTCAACAGCCCGGAAGGTCGTATTGCCGAAGCGGAACTGCTCAATGCCCGAAGCGAGAACAAAAACACCCGGAAAGAATGGATGCGCGATGTGAACGCCTCGTTCAACTTCAACGAGTCCAACCTGAAAGGAGCCGATACCTTGGGCAATGTTTTTTTTCCACGCTACAACTTCGGACTAACGTTGAATTTGTACAACATCCTGAGCCAGAAAGAGAAAAACAACATCGGTAAACGCCGCATGAGCATTGCTGACGAACGTATTCATCAGCGCAAACGCGAAATCCGGGCTGATGCACTGACAGCTTGGGCTAATTTTCGCCTCGCCCGCGAAATTTTTAAAGAGCGAAGTACCGTGGAACTGGATTTGAACAACAATTTCATCCTGATCCAACAACTGTATAAAAGCGACGAGGCCACCCTAGAGCAATACACCACCACTTCTGCCACCTACTACGAGGCCCGTGAGGCGCGGATCCGTGCCCAAACCGAGGCGGAAATTGCCAAATTCAAACTAGAAGAAATCATTGGACTTCGCTGGGAGCAGGTGCAACACCCTTCAAAAGAAGACTGAGGATTTTTAGACTGTTGGGCGTTGGACTTGCTACTTTTGCCCTTCTAAGGAACAAGTTATTATTCACCCGTTCCTAAAATGCATTAACTCACTAACTTTTTCATGAAAAATCTCCCGATCATTCTCAATATCATCTTGTTTGCCCTGGTTGGCCACTTGTATTATTTGAATTCTAAAAACGCAAAACCTGCTCATGGTCAATCCATTATGCCGCCAGCTTCGCAAGCAGCCGGGGTACGTATCGCTTATATTCATGCGGACACGCTTGATGCCCAATATGTATGGTTGAAAGAGCAAAAGGCGGCCATTCAGGCGCGCATGAGCGCTGCCGAAAAAACGCTCTCCGCCAGAGAAGAAGGCCTGCTGAGGGAGGCGGAGGGTTTACAAAAGAAATTTCAAGAAGGGAACATGACCCAAGCCGAGGCGGAAAAACACCAGGCGAGCCTCATGCAACGTGGGCAAAAACTTGAAGAAGAAAAAATGAGGCTAGGCAAATCGCTCAACGAAGAGCAGAAAAAAGCTTTCAACGACCTCTATGTCAACATCGAAGCCAAACTCAAAACGCTCTCTTCCCAGATTGGCTACGACTACATTCTTTCTTATTCGCGTGGAGGCCAAATATTGCTTGCCAACGACAGCCTCGACATTACCAAACAAGTGCTTGAGTTGTTGAACGCGAAGGACAAGTAACTTGGCTTCACGTTTACGAAACCTTCAAGGTTTCGTAAACGTCGAACGTCCATGTGATATGCCACATTGTCAATATGACCAACATCTCTCTTCGCCGGGCCACAGAAGCCGATATCCCGCTCATCCGTCAATTGGCCGAACTTATCTGGTGGGAGCATTACCCGAGCATCATCAGCGATGCGCAAATCGCCTACATGCTCGAATTGATATACAGCAATTCAGCACTTCGACAGCAAATGGAAGCGGAGGGGCAGGAGTTTTGGTTGCCTGTGAAAAATGGCCAAGCACTTGGTTTTCTGGCAGTCAGCCGAAAAGAGGAAGGCGATTATTTCCTCCACAAATTCTATTTGGAACCCCGCGAAAAAGGACTTGGAACCATTATTTTTGAACTTTTGCTCGCCCAATATCCTGATTTGCGCGGACTCCGTTTGCGCGTGAATCGCCGTAATTTTAAAAGCGTCAACTTCTATTTTAAAGTCGGTTTTCGCATCGAATATTGCATTGATACGCCCTTCGGCGAGGAGTATGTAATGGATGATTTTCAGATGGTTTTTGGTCAAAACAAATTAACAGAGCGCGCAAGGATTTAAAGCGCTCAAACTTCTCCAGTCTATTCCATGTTGTCCGTTCTTTCCGACCCTTATTTTATGAAACAAGCCCTCGCCGAGGCTGAAAAAGCCTACGAAGAAGGCGAGGTGCCTGTTGGCGCGGTCATCGTGTGTGAAGGCCGCATCATTGCTCGGGCCCACAACCAAACCGAGATGTTGACAGATGTGACCGCCCACGCAGAGATTCTTGCGCTTACGGCCGCCAGTAGCCATTTGGGCAGCAAATATTTGCCCGATTGCACGCTCTACGTTACCCTCGAACCCTGTGTCATGTGCGCGGGTGCGCTCGCCTGGGCTCAAATCGGCCGAGTGGTTTATGCCGCTTCCGACGAAAAGCGCGGCTTCATGCTTTTTGGTGGTAAAGACCTGCTGCACCCAAAAACGAAGCTGGAAATGGGTATAATGGAAGAGGAATGTGGTTCGCTGGTGACCGCATTTTTTCGGGCAAAGCGGGGGAATTAACCAAACACATGTTTTGAAATATGTGTTTTAACCTCTTACGTGCTAAACCTCGCTCGATACTGCCCAAATTTCTACCTTTGCCAAGCTGCCAAAACAGATATGCCCACCCGGAGATATTTAGAAATGACAGCATTCATTCGCCTTGAATACTTCTACGCGTATAAATAAGTTATTATCTCCTAAATGGCAACAATGGCTCGGAGCATTGGCGGCGGCCTTGTTTCTATTGTTGCTGGCCCGACCCATCTTCAAAGATTACTTCACGCGGCCCAACTCGATGATGTATTCCTTTGGCGGCGACGCCTTGGTGCTTTATTACAATACGGCCTACCATACGCGTTATGACCATGATGCCACGCTGCGCAATATGAATTATCCCGACGGGGAATACATCTATCTCACGGATGCTCAGGGGGCGGTTTCCAATACCTTGCAATGGATTAACCGCCACGTCACAGATATTTCGGGGCAAACGGTCGGTATCGTCAACGCGCTGAATTTATACCTGCTTTTTGCAGCCGTAGTGCTGGTTTTCTTCCTGTTGCGGGCTTTGAAGGCACATCTTTTTACGGCCATCTTGTTTTCGCCTTTGATTGTGCTGCTTTCCCCCCAGATAGGCCGCATGGCGGGGCATTTTGGTTTGGCCTACCCCTTCCTGATCCCGATGGGCATGTTGTGGTTTTTGAGAAAATACAACGTAGGTCGTTTGGAAAAGCGTGATGCGCTCATGCTGGCTGTTTCGGTATTTTTTACATTCAACAACCCATATACGGGGTTTAATGTCAATTTTTTCCTGCTTTTGGCGGGGATGCTGCTATTTGCCGCCGAAGGTTTCAAACTAAAAAACTGGAAGCGCCCGGCCATTATATCAGGCATGGGTTTTTTAGTATTGGCACTGGTTTTTCTGAATTTTAAACTGTTCGACCCCGTACACGACCGCATGGATCCGCAATGGGGCTTCTTTGATTATCATGCGAGCTTCGAGGGATTGTTTCACCCGCCCCGTTCCTTCCTGCACGACTGGCTGACGCGAAACAAGATCATGATCACAGAGATAGAGTTCGAGGCGATGCTGAATGTAGGTATCGTGACCACCTTGGCTTTGGCTGTGATGTTGCTAATGACCATAGCGGGGGTTTTTTACCGCAAAAACAAACCCACATTGCAGCGGCTTGCGCCCGAGCACCGCATTTTGTTGGGGTCAACGTTGCTACTCTTCCTGTTGGCTGCGAATACCAGTTTGTTGCCTGTGTCTCGGGAGTGGATGGAGACAAATACAGGCTGGCTCATGATGTTCAAAGCCTCTGGCCGATTGGGCTGGGGCTTTTATTTCGCATTGACGGTGACCGGGGCCTTATTCATTGACCGACTCTTTCGGATTACTTCACCGTGGTTTATGGCCGCGTTGTTCTCGCTTTTATTTGCGGCCGTTTGGAACTCAGAGATAAACCAATACATACGCCCTAAATTCAGGGACGTTTTTCAAGCCAATTTTTTTAGCCGCGAACATGAGCAAGAGATGTTGGATGTGCTGAGCCAAAACAACATAGACGTAGGTCAATATCAAGCGATCCTTTGCCTTCCTAAAATGATGGCTTGGTCTGACAAAATCCTTTCCCATATCAATTACAGGACGCAGATATACAGTACAAGGATCTCCATGGCCACCGGCTTGCCCATGGTCAATTCGATGCTTTCGAGGATTGGTTTACAGCATACACTGGAGCGTGTGCAGATGCTGTCGAACCCCTTGGTGGAGCGGACCATGCTCCAAAAATTCCCCAATCAAAAAGATATTCTCCTGCTGGTTGGTTCGGATGCTATTCCCGAACTCAAAACTGGCGAACAATATTTGCTGGATATTTCCGAACGTGTGGCCCAAACCAAGGACTTCTCCCTATATCGCTTGCGTTTGGCCGATTTGGCAAACAGCAAGGCGGTGCAGGAAGCAAAATCTGCTTTTCAAAGTGGCACATTTCCGGCGCCCAGTATTCATCTGGGTTATGATCAGGAGCCTTCAACCCTGGCTTTCTACGGTGCAGGTTGCCGCCAGACGAAAGCCAAGGAGGACGATGTTTTAGTTTTTACATCGCCTTTTGAGCGCGACACGCAGATGGTTTTTTCAGGCTGGACGTATGTGGATCCCGGCCAATGGAGCGCAGGCTTCTGGCTCTTCAGCATTCGCGACGCAGCGGGTGCTGAGTTGGAAAATTTCAAAGTTGAAACCAGACAATGCAATGATGTGCAAGGCAATTGGATCCGGGGAGAAGCCAAGCTTCGGCTGCCACGCGGTGGGCATTTGCAGGTCAAGAGCTACGGCCACAAGGCTATGTTGATTGACGAGGTAATGCTTTGGCCCAAAGGGGTTTCGCCGATTGTGAACGACCCCAATGCGGAGACGTTTTTATTTGAAAATTTTAAGGTGAAGAAGTGAGGGGGTTTTTCACGCGGATGTTACACGGATGTTACACGCAGATGGTACACTGATAAATTCTGTGTACCATCTGCGTGTAACATCCGTGTAACATCCGCGTGAAACAAAACGCTATTCCTTCCTTTTCAATAAAAAAGCGGGCCTTATCCGATATGGATTCAACCAGGATTCCGCCGTTTGGAGAAAATATACATCGCCTTCGGTACGCGCATTTTTAAGCGCTGCTTGCCAGACAAATTCAGGCAAAAGGAAATACTGGCCACCCAGTTTTTTGATTTTCAATTTATTTTCTGCTCCTGCGAAATAATGCAGTGTTTGCTCCTGCACTACGGCGGCAATTCGCCAGAGTTTGCTGGAGTCCACGGCGTACTCGGGAAGCCAGGGCATAGCGTCTGTGCCTGTCGTGAAGGTAAAATATTCAGCAAGGGCGTTGTGCGCGATGAAGAACTCGGGTTGGGTTGGTATCGAACTTTCGGGAAGTTGACGCTCTACGTTGATCGTTAGCCTTTTAAATAAGGCATAATCCGGGTCGTGCAGAATGGGCGAATAAGATTTCCAAGAAAAAAACGAAACCGCGACGAGTGCCAAAAAAGCTACTTTGGAGGCCTTTTTAGAAACATTTTGAAAGTCAAAAGCCATTGGCAGTATTAGGACGAACACCAAAAACATCCGCCATGCCAAGCCCGTGAGCGACCATTCTAAAAACGGGAACAACAGTAACCCGCAGAGCCAGAAAAGGGCTTGATTTGAAATGCCTTTTTGACTCCTACAAAGGATCAAACCTCCTATCCACCAAACCATCACCATTGAAATTTCGAATATCCACCCGCCGCTGATACGCTCCAGGCCGAAAGACTGGACAAATGAAATGGGGGCAAATTGGGGTTGCCAGTTCAGTGTTCCTTTGAACCGCCCTAAGTCCGCAATAGTAGCCAAGCCGGGAAAAAACTGTGCGGCCAGTGCAAACGCGCCGAGCATAATGGCAAACGCGAGGAGTGATTTTTGAAGAAAAACTTTGTTGAAAAAACGCTCTTTGAACCTAAAACCCAGCCACAAAAATAGATACACCACTGCCAACCCAAACATCATCCGATGTCCAAAATAGTTGATAATCAATAGAATGCCCGGAACGGCCAGCCAAGTCCGAGGCTTCGAAAAAGCCCAATCCAGCGATCGTACAAAAGCTACGAACAGCACCAACCCCAGCAAATTCTTTGGGTACTGCGCTGCGAAATAGGTCAGTTGCGGGGAGAACAGAGACCATGCTCCCAACAGCGGCAAGTACGAGCCTCGGCGGCACATCAATAGCGTAAAAATTCCACACAATACCGCCGTGCCAATTTTCAAGGCCAGTACATAATCGCCAGCCAGCCAATAGAAAAGCCGCAGATAGGGATAAATCATCGAGGCTTCCGGCGAGTGCATGTGCCCGGTTTCTTCCAGGGATTTTATTTGAACCAGGTAGAAATAGCTGTCCCAGCCTGTAGCGAAAGGGGTTTGAGAGAAGGCCAGGTATCGAAGCAGGGCGGAGGCGATGGCCAGCGTTAGTGGATATAAAGGTATTCTAAGATTTGGGAAAACCATCTTAACGAGGACTAGTGGCAGGGGCACGAAGTCTTTGATAGTTTGGTCAGATTATTTTGAGATGAGACTAGGCGCGACGAAGGATTGTAGCGGGCTCTCCATGACTGAGGCGCAACAAAGTATCAG
>JBBQSW010000002.1:0-27611 GCA_038213575.1 Chitinophagales bacterium
CCTCAACCCTCAACCCTAAACCCTAAACCCTCTCAACTACTCCGGCTTTATCCGAGCAAAATGCTCGTAATACCCTGGGCGATTACCGCTCTCTATGCCAGGAACAAGTTTTTTGGAGATGATGATGCGCTGTAATGGTGCAAACAGTACGATTTCCGGAACCTCGTCGTAAAAAACCTGTTGAATTTGGAGGTACAAAGCGTTGCGCTTGGGAACGTCTGGTTGTGTGCGGATCGCCTCAATGAGGCTGTCTGCTTTTGGGCTCATATATCCAGCCCGGTTGTCGCCCGCAGGGGAAAGGCTTTTGGAGTGGAACCGTTGGTTGTACTCTATCTGCCCCGGGAAAAGCGCGACGCCCAATAGTGCACTGTCATAATTTCCGCTGCGCGTATCGGCGCTCATGACCGAGAGGTCTACACTTTGGAGCACGAGGTCAATACCAGCTTGCCTGGCAGATACTTTCAAACTGTTGGCGAACAATTCATTGGTTTTGATTGCGGTAGCGGCCAAAATTCTGAATGAAAGTTGTTGGCGCTTTCCGTTGATTACCTTGTCCAAAATGCCATCGCCATCGGTATCAGTCCAACCAGCCTTCGCAAGCAAATCTCTGGCTTTTGCGATGTTAAAGTCGGGCAAGGCTAGGTTTTTGGCATAATATGGCCTGTCAGGAGGCATCGGTGAAGCAATTCGTACCGCCAAGCCGCGTTGCACCTGGTTAACAAAATAATCGTAGTCAACAACGTGCGTAAGCGCTCGCCGAACCTGAACATCCGCTAGGATGGGGTTGCGGTGGTTGAGCCCCCAACGGTTGTATTGTGTGGTGCCAACCGTAAAAAAGTCATACTTGCTAGTGAGCGAATCATTGGTTTTCATTTCCAAAAACTTGGCGGGGTTGATGACCCCTCCAATCACATCAAGTTCGCCGTTTTTGAGCATATTTTCAAGGGTTGGGTCGTCTTTTACCACTTTGTAGACCAACCTTTTGGGGTAAGCCGCCAACAAGGGATATTGTTCCACCACCTTGTCCCCCCACCAATTTTGCTTTTTAACCAAAACGGCCCCTTGTTCGTTCATGATTTCCATCCGATAGGGGCCGCTGCCTGAAATTGCGTTCGATTCGTTGGCAAATTTTGGCTGGCTGAACTCTGTTACAAACGTTTTCAAATTGACATCCGCACTGAGCATAGCCGTTTTGGCAGTATCCAAAAAATCGCCCAGCGGAATGTTCGTAAGTCTGTTGGCAGGGTCATAGTTGTAGGCAGGGTAAATGGGGGTGTTACAAATCGTCTCGAGGGACAACATGTAGAAGCTGCTGAAAAACAAGCTGAACTTTTTGGCGTTGGCAGGGTCTATTTCTATCCCTGACAATTGGGTCAAATATCCACGCCAAACGGTAGGGAGTCCGGGGTGAAAGAGGAGTTTGAGCGTGAATGCAACGTCATTGGCCGTTACGGGGCTGCCATTGTCCCAAATCGCTTCCGGGATGATTTCAAAGTCATAAGCAAACTGACCTTTGCGCGGGCCGTCTTTCACATCACGCAAGCTAGGGATGGCTTTCACGAGTGTAGGTTTCATCTCCATGGTCTTTGGATCGAGATCCGCCAGTTGTTGGAATATTTGACGTGCCAAGAAGGAGGACGGCGCGTGACCTCCATTCAAAAAAAGGTTGAGATTGTTGGGTGCCGAGTCAATCCGGACATAGATTTCTTCGGGGGCACGCGGCTTTTTTTTGCCAAAAAGTATAGGGTAAAGTAGCCAAGCGGCCACAAGCAGGGCGACCATCGCCAGCACCCGCCGGAGAGATAGAAATTTGTTCATGGTAAAATTGATAAAATTGTGAGTGAGATATTCAGCGGATTAAAGAATAAAGCGGCGCAAGTTATATCTGATGCCATGGATAATTTTAAAATTTATGCGGGATTTTTTTTGACTGCATTTGTAACAGCAGCTTTAGCCGCCGCTACGACAAAAACCGCTCCTTCCATTCAGGTCTTGGCAGCATACATTCCTCCCGTCGGCCAAACCACCGATAACGGTTGCGGGCCACGAAGTTGTAAATAGCATCGCGGAACGGGCGCGGAAAGATTTTGAAAAAATAAAGGAGGCCCCATAAACCACCAAGCCGCCGCACGATTTCGAGGGGTGCATCGGAACGCAAGAAAATACGGTCGCCCAAGGCCAGTACCACCGTGTCAAAGTGCTCGGAAGAGAGCCCCTGTTGATGTAATATCTGTTGCCCAGCTTCCGATTGCAAGGCGGCAAAGCGGAATTGCCCTTTAGGGTCGCGTTTCAGAACCCATTGCACGGAGGCGTTGCAGAGGTTGCATACCCCGTCGAAAAGGAGGATGGGGGTATTGGTTGATTGGCTTATGGGGGATGGAGGATGGAGGTTTGTTGATGCTTGTGACATAATTTTACATTGGGTTTGAACTTGGTGAACTACATTCGCACATTGACTACATTGACTATATTCTAAAAAATGCCTACCGCGCTCACCATCGTATTTGTCGGCTGCACCATTTTTTTGTCGCACTGGTTTGCCGCCCTTTTTGCACGCACAAAGATACCGGATGTGCTATGGCTTTTTATCATTGGGCTATTGCTGGGGCCGGTGTGGGGATTTGTCACGCCGGAAAAGTTTGGCGCTGTCGGGCCTGTTTTTACCACCATCACGTTGATTTTTATTCTGTTTGAGAGTGGTATTGACCAGCGTCTTGAGCCGCTGATCAATTCTATCGGAGGCACGGCACGCATTACAACATACAACTTCCTGGCTACTTGTTTGGTTGCGGGCGGCATTACCTTCTACTATACGGATTTGGGTTTTTTGCGTTCCTTGATGTTGGGCAGCATTGTGGGGGGCACTTCATCCGCAGTGGTTACTACCTTGGTTCGGCAATTCCCAATGGCTGAGCGCACCCGCACGATCTTGGTCTTGGAATCGGCGTTTTCTGATGTATTCACCTTGGCGGTTCCGCTTACTTTGCTCACAGCTTACAAAATCGGGACCATAGACGTGGCCATTGTAACGGGCCAAATGATTGCCGCTTTTATCCTCGCCGTTATGCTCGGCGTGGCAGGGGCGTTTGGTTGGAGCATCCTGCTGAACAAGATGCGAACGCTTCAAAACACAGTGTTCACTACCCCTGCCTTTGTGTTCATCTTATACGGGATTGTTGAGTTGCTCAATTACTCTGGCCCCCTTGCCGCCCTGGCTTTTGGCATTACACTGGGAAATATTGACGTGCTGGGTCCGCCAATTATGCGCAACGCCCTTTCGCGCAAACCCATCTCCTTAAATGACCATGAACGGGCATTCTTCTCTGAGGCGGTATTTTTGCTGCGCACCTTTTTTTTTGTCTACATCGGGATCTCTGTCCGCCTCCAAGATTGGCACTGGATGATGCTTGGCGCCGCCATCACGGGCTTTTTGTTCCTCGTGCGCATCCCGGTGGTGCGCATCTCCATACCGCGTAGTACCTCCCCCAAAGACGCTTCTTACATGGCCACCATGATTCCCAAGGGTTTGGGTGCGGCGGTGCTCGCATCTTTGCCCGTCCAACAAGGGGTGGCAGGCGGAGAGATCATTCAATCGGTGGTGTTTTCAATCATACTTTGTTCTACGGTGTTGACCACCGTGTTGACTTTTTTGGTAGAAAAAACGTTCTTTTCCAGCCTTTATATCTGGATCTTTATTGTACTGGGATTAGGAAAAAACCTGAAGAAAGAGACTGAGCCGGAACTGCAAAACGAATTGCAAGCACCTGAAATCGAAGAAGAAATTTCAATGTCTGAGTCAGCACAGGAATTGCCCACCCCAGAAATGGAAGCAGAAAAGCCCGCTCCAGCCAAAGCGAAGCGAGGCAGGAAAGTCAAATAAGTGTGCTTTACGATGTTTTCCGAATGATCCAAACATCCTGCTCCAGGCCCCAGCTTTTGCGCGAGCCTTCAATATGCTCCAGGATTTCTGCCTGGGATTCAAACAATGGCCGGAGGTAGGCCGGAGGATGGAAGGCCGCAAAAACCCGATGACCTTCTACCACTTTTCCCCGCTCCACGAGTTTGCCACGGTCAAAATCTTGGCGCTCCTGATCGGTAAGTTTATCGCGAAAGATATTGCCGTGGGTTGTCAGAATCAACACACACCCCTTTTTTGAAATACGCATCAACTCGTTAAACCAATGCGTATGATTGGCTTCGGATAAATGTGTGAAAATAGAAATCCCGTACACGAGGTCAAAATGCTCGTTCGGGTATGCTGTGGGCGGGTTTAGTTGGTTGACGGAGAAAGTCGCCCCCACTATATTTTCGCGGCACCACGCGATGGTTTTTGGGTTGTAATCAGTGCCGTGAATTTCGCTGGTGTTGCCCAGCAATTTGGGGAAATGCCGCAGTACCCGAGCAGGCCCACAACCCCAATCCAACAGGGTTTTTCCAGCCATGGGCGTGTGTTCTTCGAACAAACCCAGGAGCCACTTTGCCGTGCCTTCACCACCCTCGTAATACTTTTGGTAATCTAGTTGGAACGCCTCAAAAAGCATGTAGTCGGGCGGTAATTTCACATTCGGGTTTTCTTTTGCAAATCGTGCGTTGCGCCCACTGTTCTTCCATTTTTGATAGCCGTATTTCGCTTGGTCGAGCAAGTGCATCAGACCTAAATCCCGGAACGGCTTTGTCAATTTTCCTGTGTTCATTTTTGAATGCTTCTTATTTTTTAGCCATTTGCCAATATCCACGAATCAAGGGGTGCTAATTAGTGTAACTAGTGGTCCAAAACCACCTCAAACCCTACTTTCTCCAAATGCTTCCAAAACTGTGGGTATGATTTTGAAACTACTTCGGGGTTTTCTATTTCCACGGGGCCGAGCATGGCAAAAGCTGCGAAAGCCATTGCCATGCGGTGGTCGCCGTAGGTGGAAAAGCTTGGCAGTGTTGACAAATCGGCTTTGCCATCGAGGTTGTAAAAAGTTTTTTCGAACGATTTTTTTGAAAAACGAGCGGGCAGTTTGGCAAATGAAACGCCCACTTTCGCCAATTCCGTCTTCAAGGCCCCTATGCGGTCGGTTTCCTTGATGCTCAAAGTTTCCAGGCCGCTGAAAACACCGGTTGTCCCCAGTCCTGCGCACACCACGGCAAGGGTTTGGGCAATGTCTGGACATGCTAAAAAATCCTTTTCAAGGAGCGGTCGTGGAGCCTTGCCCATCTTTGTCAAGTGAACAGAATTTTCTTCAAAAACTGTTTGAATATCAAATCGTTGCATCATGTTTGCTAGTACTGCGTCGCCCTGCCAACTGTGCTTTTGCAGCCCTTGAAGGGTCAAGTCCAAGTCCTCAGAAAACGCTGCCATTGCGTACCAATAGGAAGCTGCCGACCAATCAGATTCCACGGTTAAAAGTCGCGGTGTGAATTGCCCCGGCGCAACCACGATGCCCTCTCCTTGCCAGTCCACAGACGCCCCGAAGTGCCGCATCAGCCCCAACGTCATTTCTAAATATGGCCGCGACACGAGCGGGCCTTCTGGCACCAATTCCAAGCCTTCGGGCAAATACGGCCCAATCAGCAAAAGTGCTGAAAGGAACTGGCTGCTCACATTGGCTGCTACCCGGACGCTGCGCTTGCGGGGCTTCATCTCGCCGATTTTCAAGGGCGGATAGCCTTCTTTTCCCAAAAACTGAATGTCTGCGCCAAGTTCGCGCAATGCCTGAACCAATGGGCCGACCGGGCGTTCAAGCATACGAGCCGAACCGGTGAGGATTTGTTCGCCCGGCTGCTTGGCAAGAAAAGCCGTCATAAAGCGGAAGGTAGTGCCTGCATCCCCTGCATCGAAAGCTGGGCCCTTTTGTTCCAGCAGTTGAAGCAAGGTCTGCGTGTCTTTTGACGTGGAAAGGTTGGAAAGCCAATTGCTTGGTTTTTCGCTGGCCAAGGCAAGGGCGATTAAGGCACGGTTGCTGATGCTTTTCGAGCCGTCGAGCGCAATTATGCCTTGTAAATCACGGGAAGATTTGGAGAGTTTCATCGCTCAATCACTTCATTATGATCCACCACTTCCATTACGGTACGGAACATGGCGTACTTGCCATCGAAGCGTTCTTTGTGCTGGCGTTGGAGTTCTGGGCCAAATTCGTTTTGATAGCGAAGTAAATGTGCCATGTCTTTCACGGCATATTGCACCGCATAGATTTCAGAATCCGTGTGATCGTGACCAATGAGTCGGCAGAGTCGGTAAGAGATAAACATTCCGGTGATCATTACGTCCGGGATGTGTGTATCGCGCATCCATCGGAGCCAGTCTTCGTGTACATCAAGATCAACGGTTACGGTTACATTGTAGAGCAGCATAGTTACAAGAAAAATTAAGTCGGCCAAAAGTAGGGCGAGCTGGACTTACTTTTGCGGTTACATTTTTCTAATCTACTACATAGTGCATATAGAATGGCAAAAATCCTACTCATCGAGACTTCCAGTGAAGTTTGCTCCGCCGCAATTAGTGTGGACGGCGAAGTGCTTGCGCTTTCCGAAAACCTAGAGGCTACAAGCCATGCTGCGCTGCTCACCCTTCAAATCAGCGAATGCTGCAAGACATCTGGCATCTCCCTTGCTCAACTGGACGCAGTGGCGCTGAGCAGAGGTCCGGGCGCCTACACTGCGCTTCGCGTGGGGGCTTCCGTGGCCAAGGGCATCTGCTACGCCCTAGAGAAACCACTCATCGCAGTGGATACGCTGCTTGCGCTCGCCCATGCCAGCCGGAGGGGGATTGGGGATCAGGAATTGGTAATTAGTAGCCCGTCGTACAACACACAAAGTCCAAAGTCCAATTTCCACCCTCCTGCGGCAAGCCTACGGCGGGTAAAACATCCAACATCCAAGGTCTTCGTCCCTCTTTTGGATGCGCGTCGGCAGGAGGTTTGGCTCGCGGTATATGATGAGGAGATGGTAGAAATCGCGCCTGCGCAACCCTTGATTTTGGAAAACAATTCGTTTGAAAAGTTCGTTTCAGCGAAAATGGGCGAAATGGCGGTAAGCGGTATTATTTTGGCTGGAAACGGTATGGAAAAAATCAGGAGCGGCGAATTTTCAGAAACAGTGATATTTTCGGAGATAAAAAAATGTTCTGCGGGGTACCTTTCCTTGTTGGCAGAACAATTTTTCCAAAATGGTGATTTTCAGGATATTGCGTATTTCGAGCCTTTTTACATGAAGCCTCCTAACATTACAACTTCATCTAAAACTTTATTTTGAGAGAAAATAACATTGTTTTTCAATTTATTGATTTCTATTGCCTATTTTCGTGGTGATTTTAAAGAGATTACGTCTACAGTTTCTAACGTATGTCTCTTTTTTAAAATCAAACTGGCACAGTTTGTGAAGTAAAGAAGGTTCAAAACTGTGTCCAATCACCTTTATCAAACATTTAGTATGGGAAAAACAAACATCGAACGTGTGTCGCTCAAAAATGGGGCACACGATGCGTCGCTTGATTACCTCGAGCTGCGCAGGGCCGCGCTGGTATTGCGGGCCGTAAACCACAAATTACGCCAAAAGATGCTCGACCTTTTAGACGAGAATAAGCGTATGACCGTAACAGAAATTTATGTAAAACTTAGGCTCGAACAAAGTGTAGCAAGCCAGCACCTTGCCATCCTGCGCAGTGCAGGGGTAGTGCAAACAGAACGCAACGGAAAATTCATTTTTTACTCAGTGAATCGCAGCCGTATTGGCCAGATCTCCTCCCTTGTGGAAGAATTGGCAGCTTGACCTTACAGTTTGTTTAATGTTTAACTGTATGTATTTCATTGCAAGCCGTTCTGTATAACAGAACGGCTTGCTTTTTTTATTTCGCAGGGTTGGTCATTCAAAAGGTGGATTGCATCTTTGCGCACTTAAATCAATAATCCCATTCCGATTACAAGGCAAAAAGAATGCATAAACAAACAGTTAAGCTCCTGGGCAATGAGGATCAACTACGCGTATCCACGCGTATTTTGAGAGCATTGGCCCACCCTCTCCGCTTGAGCATTATCCGTGTGATTCACGATAATGATGGCTCTGCCAATGTGGGGGAAATTTTTGCGGCGCTTAAAATTGAGCAGTCCGTCGCATCGCAACACTTGCGTGTTTTGCGCCAAGCTGAATTGGTAAAAACCCGCCGTGACCGCAAATTTGTCTACTACACCCTTGACTACGAACGCATTGCGCGTACTACGAGTGCAATCGAAGTTTTGAAAGAGGAATAGGCTTCATAGACCCATCAATAACAATGCCCCTCGTATTACCTATACAAGGGGCATTGCAAATATAGTGGACGGACTCAACCCTAGAAAAACACAGCTATTCTAAGTGCGATATTTCCGAAGGTAGCTTTGGAATCTTCTTTTGTCAAGTCTACCAAAGGGTCAGCGCTGCCGCTTACCATTTCGCTTCTTGTTAGGTCAGTGAACTGCTTTTGAAAGACAAGCCCGGTCACCAGCGTGGCGTTGGTAGCAATTTCGTATTCAATGCCTGCGCCAAGACCCCAAGAAAGTGACAGTGCGCTCACCTCATCTCGAATGCTAATATCTTCAAGATTTTGCGTGTTGGTGCCGCGAATATCTCCAGTGGCTTTCGAGACAAAGCCAAGGGTAAATATGGGTGCTTCCGCGTAAAATTTGATCCGCGCGTCTTCATTAGAGCCGCCACGCATTTTGAGGCCTAAGGGAATTTCCACATAATTGACACGATAATGGATTTTAGCGTCTGGCCCAAAAACATCGGAAGGTATTTCACTCAAGTCAGACTCATCCCATGGCTTGTAGCGTGCATATCCGTTTTGAAGACTTCCTCCCTGGTTGAAGCCAAAGCCAAGACCGGTGGTAATCGCGTAGTTGTCTGCAAAATAGAATTCGCCGAGGACGCCGAGTTTGACGCCCCAGTTGGAGCTCACACCTTCGAGCTTGCGCTCATTTGTGCGCAGCCAGGACCAAGAAGGGCTGGCTTGGATGCCAAAACGAACCTCTTTTTGTGCGGCGGCCTCACCGAGCAAAAAGGATGCGAAGATGAGAAGAAGTGCAGTTTTTTTCATAGTCATGTAATTTGTTAGTAGGTAAAGAATCTAGTTTTGATTGTTGGCAGGTATTTTTACACAAACCAACGTGGCTGCGAAAGTCGAGGTTTTTTGGCAACCTTGAAGCAGATTTCTTGAAATGTAATTGCTTGGCTAACTTTGCCGCTCAATTTCAAACGTTTTTCATGCGCACACTCCTCCTGTTTCTCTCCCTCGTATTCCTACTTTCAAATTGCAAAAACAAGCCCCAGGCACTCCAGCAGGCAAAAACCGAAGCGGATTTACCCAAAGACTTCCTAGAGTTTTATCAGAGATTTCACACCGATAGTGTCTACCAAATGGCGCACATCGAGTGGCCGCTCAAAGGCGAAAAAGGGGTGTCGCAAGATACTTTGGCCAAGCGCCAACTCACCGAATGGACGCCCGAAAACTGGCACTTGATGCACTTGCCCGACACCACCATGAGTACCCTCAAGCGCGGTTTTGAAACCGTGGGCGATGTGATGGTCATCGAACGGATGTCGTACCCCATGGTGGGATTTGGCTACGAGCGGCAATTCTATAAAGAAGAAGACGGCTCTTGGCGGCTTATTTTTTACGGCGAGACCATGATGCAGTAGCCCTAATATTTCAACAATTTCTCCAATTGGCCCTTCAACCTTCCTGCCGGGAAAAAATTATTCTCCAGCGGAATCGCAAATGGCACGGGTGTGTCAAGGCTGGCTGCTCGCATCACAGGCGCATCGAGGTACTCAAATAAATGTTCCGAAATCCAGGCAGCGATCTCTCCTCCGATGCCGCCAAAAAGTGTGTCTTCGTGTAAAATGAGCACGCGGTTCGTGCGCTTAACGGAGGCCGTAATTGCTTCATAATCAAGTGGAACGAGCGAGCGCAAGTCTAAAATATCCGCATCCAATCCCATCTCGGCGGCGGTTTGTTCGGCCCAGCGTACCCCGAGGCCATAGGTCAGTATGCTCACTGCTTTTCCCTCCCGCACCTGTCGCGCCTTGCCAATCTCCGTGGTGTAGTAACCTTCCGGCACAAGCCCACTTTCGGAACGATATAAGGCTTTGTGTTCAAAATACATCACCGGATTGGGATCTTCAAAAGCAGCTAACATCAAGCCCTTCGCATCAGCAGGGGTACTTGGATAAACAACTTTCAATCCTGGCACATGCGTGAACCATGCTTCGTTCGATTGTGAGTGAAAAGGCCCGGCACCGCTTCCTCCCCCGGTTGGCATTCGGATCACCATGTCGGCGGTCTGCCCCCAACGCCAGTGAAGTTTTGCTAAATTGTTGACAATCTGATTGAAACCGCAGGTCACGAAATCTGCAAACTGCATTTCCACCATACTTTTTATCCCTTTCAAACTCAATCCAAGTCCAATACCGACGATGGCCGATTCGCAAAGGGGGGTATTCCGAACGCGGTCTTTGCCAAATTCGTCCGTGAAACCGTTGGTAATTTTGAACACGCCACCGTAGTCAGCTATGTCCTGACCCATTAGCACGAGTTCGGGGTGGCGGCGCATGGCTTCGCGGAGTCCATCGGAGAGCGCGTCAATGAAGCGCAGTTCGCGAGCGGGAAGATTTGACAACTTTTCAAAAGTTGTCAAATCTGTTCCTGACTCCCGGACATTGGACATTGGATTGGGCGCGTACACATCCGTTAACTCCTGCTCCGTATCCGCCACCGGCTCCGGCTCGTTGAACATCACGTCCACGGCCTTCTGCACCTCTTTTTTGTAGCGGTCTTTGAGCGATTTGATAAATTCCTCGGTGAGGATTCCTTCTTTCAAAAGCCATTTTTCGTAGTTCTCGATGGGGTCTTTTTTTGCCCATTCGTCCATGAGTTCTTTGGGGACATACTTCGTCCCGCTGGCCTCTTCGTGGCCACGCATTCGGAACGTAACACACTCTAAAAGAAAGGGTTGTGGGTTTTCACGCATCTCTTCTGCGATGTTTTTGATGGTGGAATACACCTCCAGAATGTTGTTGCCATCAATTTTTGCGGAGCGCATTCCGTAGCCTTTCGCACGATCCACGAGATCTTTGCAGGCATACTGCTCGTTGGGGCGGGTGCTGAGGCCGTAGCCGTTATTTTCTATGAGGAAAATGACCGGGAGTTTCCAAACGGAAGCCACATTCAACGCCTCATGGAATTCGCCCTGACTCGTGGCGCCCTCGCCGGTGAACGCGAGTGAAACACGGCCTTCTGACCGGAGTTTGTGGGCCATGGCCACCCCGGCAGCCAATGAAAGTTGTGGCCCTAAGTGCGATATCATGCCCACAATGCCGTGTTCCATGGCCCCGAAGTGGAAAGAGCGGTCGCGGGCTTTGGTATAACCTAGGCGTTTGCCCTGCCATTGGCAGAACATACGATCCAGCGGCATTTCTCTGGCAGTGAACACACCCAAGTTGCGGTGCATGGTAAAAATCACCTCGTCGGGCAGGAGGGCACAGGCTGCGCCAACGCTTATTGCCTCTTGACCAATACCCGAAAACCATTTGGAAATTTTGCCCTGCCGAAGCAGGTTGAGCATTTTTTCCTCGATGAGGCGCGGCTTGGCGAGTTGTTCGTAGAGCTGGAGGAGGGTTTCGTTGCTGAAACCTTTTTTGTTGTATTTTATGGTGGACATGGGTAAGGATCTCAAAATTCAATAGACGCAGAAAACTAGGTAATTTATGGGCTTAAGAGGGGGTCAAAATTAACACATAGGTGCTATGTGCCTACGTGTTTCAAAAAAAACCTATGTATTTAATAATCAACTATTTAAACCACGAAGCGTAAAAAACATAGTTGTTCGCAATACGCTCAATCTGGCCTTTGAACAATTCGGGCGTGAGCTCTTTCACGCGTTTGGCCGGAACCCCTGCGTACACTCCTCTGGCATGGCAAACCGTATTCTCCAGCACCACAGCCCCTGCCGCGATGAGGCAATTTTCTTCTACCACCACCTGATCCATAATGATGGCGCCCATGCCCACCAGCACGTTGTCGTGCAAAGTGCAGCCGTGTACCAGCGCTCGGTGACCGATGCTGACGTTGTTGCCGATCGTGGTACCGCACTTTTGGTAGGTACCATGGAGGATGGCCCCGTCTTGTATGTTGACTTTGTTACCGATTCGGATAAAGTTTACATCGCCGCGCACCACAGCTTGAAACCATACGGAGCACTCGTCGCCCATGGTGACGTCGCCGATGATGGTGGCGTTTTCAGCGAGGAAGCAGTTGGTGCCAAATTGGGGGGTGAATTCGCGACAAGGAACGATGAGCGCCATGAGATTTACGATTTTGGATTTACGATTTTGGAGGCGGGCTTTTGAAAAATTGGGTTGCAAGCATAGCGGCAAGAAATGCTCCTGCGGCATTGGCCAACATGTCATCGTATTCAAAAAAACGGTTCGGGAAAAATGTGCCTTGCACCCATTCCATCAATGCGCCATAAAGTGTTGAAATGCAAAATATTAGGAACAATTCTCCCGGTTTTGCTGTCCGTTTTTTAGTTTTCCAAACACCCCATGCCATAAACCAAGCCAGTAGGGCATACGCTCCTGCATGGGCCAATTTGTCGGCGGAAAACAATTCGAATTTGGGCATTTGCACATTGGGGGTCACGGACAAAAATGTAATGACGGCCAACCAAAGTGCAGCGGGCATGAAAGGTTTCATATTGTTAATTTTTCTTTTTGGTCGCGGGTTCGTCGGGCTTTTTGCCTTCCAATACGCCTTGCCGTTTCATTTTGTAATAATGTACGCCAGCCCCAAATACCCAGCCTTCCTTGCCCGATTGGGTGCGCACTTTTACCCAGTGATCGGTCACTTTTTCGTAGCCGAGGCTGATTTCCTGGGTCCAGTCCGTTTTTTTATTTAGGAAGGTGACGGGTTCGTAGAGTTTGAGTTCTGCTACCGTTTCTCCTTTGAGACCGGGTTCTTTGCGCACTTTCAAGCCATCAATGGTGGCGAAAAGTATGGAGCCGTTCGTGCTGGGCGGCGCAGAAGAAGGGGTGGGCACGTTCGTGAGCGAGGGCCGCTTAGGGGCCGCACCAGGTGTTGGAGTGGGTGCGGCGGTTTGTGGCGACTGGGTAACTGGAGGGACAGGCGTGTTATCGGGCACTTGATTGCTGGGCGTTTTGGGGGCGGATTGCACCACGACCGTATCACGTTTGACCGGACGATCTTCGCCATCGGAGTCTTCCATATCGCGCACCTTGCGCACGGAGTCGGCGCGGCGTTCGGAACATTTGGACATGGCCCACAAGGCCATGCAGACTAAAAAGGCAAAGAGGATGAGTGTTTCTGCTTTGGGAAGTTTCATGGGTGCAAAGATGGGGAATGTGGGGGATTTGTTCCCGCATGTTAGTAGGGCTATTCGGATGCCTTTCTGCCAGCTTTTGCTGCCAAAATGACGGTCAATGCCCACCCATCATTCGCCGAGGGCAAACAAGGATTGATGGGGGATTCTCCTTGCTGGATAGCCTTGATCTCGCGGTGCATCAGTGTACCCATGGGATCAAAAAGGGGCGTTGCAACATTTCTTCCGGAATACCATCCGTAGCGCCATCCGCCCGGTCGAGCAGGTGCACAAACTCGTAAATACCTACGTGTTGTGCGGAACCTCCCCGCTCAAAAGCCTGATGCAGTGCCGGTTTCGACAGGATCATTGTGCCGGTCATGCCACTGCCGCCCACCATGCCCAGTATATTCCGTTCTTCCGCTTCCCGCGTTTTGAAATCCTAATTGAACGCAGCTTCATACAAGATGACTTCGTTCAGCTTCCGATAGCGCCAACCTGGGAACCCGAAGAGCGGTATAACGGCACTGGAACGCCACCAGCAAACGATCCGTATCATCCACCACCGTGCCCGTGCCGTTGATGCTGACCGATGCTAAAAAATCATGAACGCCTTCCTCAAAACGAGCCTGCTCCGGCGCCTCCAATAGCCGGTAAAAAGCCACCTTGTTGCTTAGAATGGCCCGCCAGGATGCCGGAAAGGCTCCAGACATTTGCTGGTTCTTTTTTGGGAATAACCGACGCCAAAGACCAAACATGGCCAACAATATAACGGAAAGAGCCAGGATTTTATAAAAAAGCATGGGAAATGATATAGGGCAAAAATAGGGAAATTTGAGAAGTTCTGACAGGATTTCAACAAGTGTTATAGCAAACGTTGAGTGGTTGCAATGTTTCATTTGTTGTCAAAAGAGTCATGTGTGAAAAATGTAACTTATTCGTAAAATAGTGTAATGCTCTTCATTTAGTATGATTGCACTTTTGTGCCGTTGTTATTTCATCGGTACTGAGTACAGTAATAATTTCTCAATTGTATTTTTCAATGGCAAAAACAGAAACTCAAGCGTATCAAGTTGTTAAAACAGAAAAAGATTTTGAGATACGACTTTATCCTCCGGCTACGATGGCGACCATTTCTATGGACGTAAAAACATACAAAGAATTATCTTCCGCGGGGTTTAGAAAATTGGCTTCATTTATATTTGGTGGCAATCAAGACAATAAAAATATTGGCATGACATCGCCGGTGCACATGGACATAAATGACTCCCAATCATCTATGAGTTTTGTGATGCCAACAAATTATGATAAAGACAATTTGCCCAAACCAAATGATTCATCTATCATCATTAAAACTACTGCGGAAGAATACGTTGCAGCCATTCGATTTGGTGGCTATGCCAATGACGATGAGATTAAGATGTATGCTGCTAAATTAGAAAGTGCATTGAAGGCGGATGGAATTGAGTATTTCGGAAAATTTCGATTTTTGGGGTACAACGCTCCGTATCAGTTTTGGGGAAGGAAAAATGAAATCATTGTGAGCGTTCTTTGGAATCAAAAATAAATAGCACCCCTTAAAAACAATGATTGTAACGCTTTTGCTAAGTACCGATGAAATATAGCAAATGTTGAGTGGTTGAGTATGTTGAGGGTTGCGAAGATCCTGCTTATCAATGATTTAATCATTTTACCTGTTCAAAACCACTTTGCTTTGACTATAACAGCCTTTGTACGAAAATAAAAACTAAAAAAATGAAAGTATTAATCGTTTTAACATCGCACAGCGAACTGGGCAACACGGGTCATAAAACAGGTTTTTGGGTCGAAGAATTTGCCGCACCTTATTACACCCTCAAAGATGCAGGTGCATTAATCGTGTTGGCTTCGCCCAAAGGTGGACAGCCGCCGATTGACCCCAAAAGTGCAGAACCTGCCAACCAAACCGAGGCGACTCACCGCTTTGATGCAGATGACGCATTGAAAAGTGCCTTGTCACACACCCTAAAACTAAGCGAAATATCCGCCGATGATTTTGATGCGGTATTCTATCCGGGTGGTCACGGCCCGCTTTGGGATTTGACGAAGGACAAAGACTCGATTAAATTAATCGAAGCATTTTGGAAAAGTAAAAAACCAATTGCGTCGGTCTGTCATGCCCCTTCAGTATTATTGAATGTGAAAGATGAAAATGGACAAGCTTTGGTGAAAGGAAAGCACGTAACGGGATTCACGAATACCGAAGAAGCAGCGGTACAATTAACCGACATTGTGCCTTTTTTATTAGAAGATGAATTGAAAGACAAAGGCGGTATTTATTCCAAAAAAGCCGATTGGACATCGAATGTGGTGACGGACGGATTGTTAATAACGGGTCAAAATCCCGCTTCATCCAAGGAGGCGGCGGAGAAGTTATTGACTTTGTTAAAAAAATGAATAGGCTAAAGATCTAATTGAGTTATATTTAATTGTGCTGATATGTTACACAATAAAATCAATAAGTTACATAGTTCACATTCACAGATTGTTCTTTTGCGTTTTCTCTAAAGGGTTGCAGCTAACGAACAAGGCTTGCTTCAGAGCTGGTATTTATTGCTCGTTAAGCGCAGCCTCGCAGCAAATTCAATGTTAGCAGCAGACCTATTTCTCATTTAAGAACGCTGCAATTTTTTGTCCAATGTCGTTAATCGTCAATAATACAGCTTCAATTTGTATGCGACTTGCAGCTTCTGCATTATCAAGTTCTTCTTTTTTCTTTTGTGATAAAAAGTCCCTTGTTATGATGGTGGGGAAAAGATAATTTTCAATGTTTTTTCGAGTGCGGCGCGAAATTTCGGATCGTTGGCCGTTGCGTCTTCCCAGTTCAAAGCAAATAATAATCCTTTGGCTGCCAATACTTTTTCCCCCAACGGGAGGCCACAGAATCCAATTACGTCGCTGGCTTTTTTGAACCAGATCTCATCGTCACCCTGGAGGCAACTGGCGATGAAGTTTTGCACCTTCGGGTTCTTTCGAAGTCTGCAACAACGGTTGAAAACGTAATTGCGCCAGTAATCGCTTTCAGCTTCATATTCGAGCAGGGAACCCAGGATTTCCGCGCCTTTCGTTGAGTTCGGGTCTTGGAGCAAGGATTCTGCCAAATCCATTTTTTCCCTTGGTGAAAGCAGCTTTGGACCGATTTCGGCTGGTTTTGCTGGATTGTATGTCGAGGTTTTGTCAAGATATGCTTCTATTTTTCCCCGCATTTCCGGGGTGAGATAGACCAATTGTGCCGGCGGAATGTTCAAAAAACGCTCGAACGATAAAAAGCTGGGCCCAAACATCCCATCGCGAAAGGTGGTATGCCCCGTTTCGATGCCGCCATTGCCGCCCAGGTTGGCCAGGGAAATGCCGCTCAAATCGCTCATCAAATAATCACTGTATTGTTTGTAAAAACCTTCCACGGTCAGGCGCAAGGTTTTGGAAGGCAAATATTCTAAACCCGTAACATAGTGATTGCAACGGGTGTAAGGCACGTCTTTATTTGCCAGATTGTTGTTGTTGTCGCGGTAACCCAGCACCGTGTAAGGCGCGATTTTGGTGTAAGAACCGATACGGGCATTGAGTTTCCATTGTTCGGCCAAAGCATAAGATGCGTTCAAACGTGTCAACTGATTGGCGTTGCCAGATGTAATGACCACGTTGAATTTGGTTTGCGCAGCATAGCCCAGCTAGGAGGCTATCACGTTGTAAGATTTGGGCGGAATACCCGCAATGCGGAAGTTGCCGCCCGAATCTTACAACGTGATAGCCTCCTGCAACTCCTCATCAAGCTCCACCGCTACCACAATCCGATTTTTGAAGCGGCAGATGAGGCGGTATTGGGACGGATGCTGGGTACAACACCTAAACAGTGACTACCACTGAGCCCGCCGATACAACCAAGGCTGCGAGTTGCGAAAGTTGCCGTTCTCGTCTGTGGCATCTATACTCGGCGCGACAGCATCCAAGCAGATGAAACCGGGCGACCCGTTCCTTAATTCTACTTTTTCAGATTAGCCGCATGGCGACGAAGGGTCTGTCGCACGGATGTTAAAATTCGTTTGGAGGTGCATCGCACCGGAAATGTATATGGTTTCGGTGCGATTCACCTCCATCGAACCCTGAATCTATTTCTACAGACGCTTCGCCGCGATGCGGCTAATCTGAAGTAGAATTAACACAACTTCCTCGAAAATAAAGACGGCCGTTTTCAAGGCGGGTTCGTCGGGCCGGCGGACTAAACAAACCGAGGAGCCTTCGACGGCGGATGTTTGAACAGGGCGGGCGTTCAATTTTGTTTAGCTAATTTTATATTTTTTTGTAAAAAAGTTAAACAAGAATTCAAACCAATCTAGGGAATCGTTGTTCATTTGCCGAGTCGTATATTCGACTGTCACCATCTTTTCCTTACTATGGATTCTTTTATCTCAGGTAACCTGTTGCTTTTTACAGGTTTGTCCTCCAACGATTACGTTGGCTTCACCTTTTTTATCGGTTACATGGCCATGTTTGCGGCCTCCGTTTTCTTCTTCTTCGAGCGACAGCAAGTAGAAGGCAAATGGAAAACTTCCTTACTCATTGCGGGCCTGATCACCATGATCGCCTCCGTGCACTATTTTTACATGCGCGATGTATGGTTGATGACCGGGCAATCGCCCACCCAGTTCCGCTACATTGACTGGATACTGACCGTCCCGTTGATGTGCGTGGAGTTTTACCTCATTTTGAAGGCCTTCGGTGCTACGACCAAACTGCTCTGGAAACTCATCGGTTATTCGTTGCTGATGCTGGTGGCCGGCTATTTGGGGGAAACCGCTTTCCGTAGTTCCAGCGTAGTGTGGGGGATTATTTCTACCGTTGGTTACGCGGGAATCGTCTACGAAATTTGGTTAGGATCGGCGAGCCGTCTGGCCAATAATTCCAAAGACGCCAATCTCCAATCCGCCTTCAATGCGCTCCGCTGGTTTGTGCTGGTGGGCTGGGCGATTTACCCCATCGGCTATATGGCCATCGAGACGGACGGCTGGCTGCGCAACGTAATTGACGTTCGCAATATGGACCTGATCTACAACATCGGCGATGCCGTCAACAAAATCGGTTTTGGCCTGGTTATTTACGCCTTGGCCGTCAAAGCTACCGCGGCTAGCCGCGCCGCCACCGCCTGATCCGCCCCGATATATTCCCCTGAAATTGTCTGGTTGATGCTGCGGTCAGTGGCATCAACCATTTTTTTCGCCTGGGGCTGGCAGTCGAATCCAGCCCCTATCTACCCGGAATTAAAGCAGGCGCTTATGAAGAAGATTATCCCGATCCATGCTATTGAATTTTACGCTTTGTTAGTCACCATCGGCATGGTCATACTCTGTCTGATTTTCCCGACAGCCATGCAGCAGTGTTCGCCCTATTTACTGCTCTTGGGAATGGTATTCCCAGGTATACCGCATGGGGCCATTGATCAGCACTTAAATACGCGCAGGCAACAGACCCCCTACTTTCTGTTCCTTTTTATCATCCAATATCTTTTCCTCATGGCCCTGGTTTTCCTGATCTGGAAATGGCAGGTCTGGCTGGGTTTCAGCCTGTTTATCCTTTATTCCTCCTGGCATTTTGGCGAGACCGATTTTCGCCGATTGAATTCCTTCCGGCCGGTCACGGCATTTTTAAGTGGCTTTTCGCTGCTGATGTTTATTTTAAGTTCGCACCCAGCCGAGTTTTTAAGTTATATGCGCCTGTTTGGGCTGGAAGTGGGCGGCCTACCGCCTTATTTTTTCTTCTCCGTCGCTATACTGTGCCTACTGACCTTTTGTCTGCTGGGATTCCGAAACATTACAGACCGCCGATGGGAATTTATCTGCGTCGTACTTGTGCTTGTAATCAGCGTCTGGCTTCCTTTGCTACTGTCCTTCGGTATTTATTTTATCCTTATCCATAGTTGGACGAGCTGGCTAGACATCAAACGGGGCCTGCGGGCGACGAACGGACAGCTGTTGTTAAAAGCCCTGCCGTTCTCTATAGGTGCTTTTGTCTTTTTTGTGGCCTTTATGATCAGTGGTCACGGTAAAGGAATTTTTTCGCCCCCCTTTATGGCTTCTTTTTTTATTGCCTTGTCTTGTATAAGTGCGCCGCATGTGCTGTTTATGGCTAGATTTTATCGGGAAGTACTTTCCGAAAGTTGAAATATGAATAGCTCCTCAAACTTTTGTGATATTCCTTTTTCCTGATTTCCATCAGGTTTTGTCCCCTGTAACTCCCTGTAACTTTGCTGTATTAGATGACCCTGAATATTGTGGCCAGGTGGCTTACTATGCTAGGAGGTGTCCATATTTTCTTTTCCATCACTAAATCTTTGAGATATGATCTATAAAATATCAGGGGCTATTGCTGCCCTGCTCTTGTCTGCAAATTTACTGTCAGCTCAAATGGCGGATCCCTTCCAAACAGCGATGCACATGGAACAATGGACCAAAGCAATAAGTATTCAGGAAGAACGCTGCAAAACTGCCCCTGAAGACTGGCTTAACTGGCTCTACCTAGCCGACGCATACCATGCCGCCAAGCGCTCGCCAGAAGCCCTAACAACTTTGAAAAAGGCCGTCCGATTTACGTCCCATCCCGCTTATCAGCACCTGATAAACGCTCGCCTCGCCCTGTATGACGGACAAAAGCAGAATGCCATCAACCAATTTGAAAAAGCGGCGAAAGCGGGCAAAAAGGACGTGCTCGCCTTGAGACTGATTGGAGCGGCTTGGTTGTTCGGTCAAACCCGTGATTTGCAACAAGCGGAGGCGGCATTGCAGCGGGCGCAACGACGCAATAACCGTGACTTCCAAACACGCCTCGATCTGGGTTATTGTTATAGAGAAATGTCTGATGGCGGGAAGGCCTTGGTTCAATACGACCTTGCACAGGCGATCCAGCCCGAAAATCCGTTGCCCGCACTACTGTCTGCAAGGGTGTATAAAATTGCCAAGGTGGATGTGAAGCAATTGGAATATTTAGAAAAGGCACTCCGGCTCAATCCAGAGTTTCAGGATGCCTGGCAGCAGAAGGGCGAATTGCTCTTTTACAACATGCGCGACTACCCGGGTGCGGCGGATGCTTACGCCCAATTGATCCGGCTCAATCCGCAGGTCTCTGTAAATGAAAAAATGCAGTATGCCAACTCCCTGTTTTTGAATCAACAGTATGAGCAGACGATTGCCTGGGTGGACAAAATCATCGGAGAAGACGGCAGCCGCAATTATCTTCGCCGTTTGTCTGCATATTCCTATTATGAAACCGGAGATTTTGAAAAAGGTAAAACTATTTTGGACGAATATTTTGCACGAGTAGACTCCTCAAAAATCATTTCACAGGATTATGAATACTATGCGAAATTCCTGCAAAAGGAAGATCAGGACTCGCTCGCTGCGGTTTATTATGAGAGGGCCATCCGTTCAGACTCAAGTCGTTGGGAATTGTACGATGAAGTAGGGCAAATTCGCTATAAAATCAAGGATTATCTCGGGGCAGCCGAAGCGTTTGAACAGCGTTTGGATTCCCTGACCAAAAATCGCAAGGCACTCGATTATTATCGAGTCGGCATAGCGCGTTATATGTTGCAAGATTCGGCTAATTATGAACGAGCTTCCGAATATTTTAAAAGAGTATGCGAGATTGTGCCGGATCAATCCATTGGCTGGTTGATGTTGGCCAAAACACTGTCTAAATTAGAGCCTGACGTAGAGACTTATCCCGAACGCAGCGCAGCATTTGGCAAAGCCAAAGACGCCTTTGAACATTTCGTTGAAATAGCCAAAAATGAACCTGATAAAAACAAGAAGGATCTAATCACGGGATACGAGTACCTGACCTATTATTATATGCTCCAAAAAAATACGGAAACCGTGCAGGATTATCTGGACAAATTACTGGCGCTGGATCCAGATAATGAAAGTGTTGAAGGCATTACTGGTTGGCTGGAGACGGCCTCTACGGAAAATTGATATGAACGTACTTATTGCTGCTGATTCTTTCAAAGACGCATTGCCCGCACTCGAAGTATGTCAGGCTATCGGAGCGGGCATTCGTTCGGTCAGACCGGAGCTAAAAATCCGGCTATGCCCATTGGCGGATGGGGGAGAAGGCACCTATGCGGTATTAGCCAAAGCTCTGGGCTTACAGCCCGTGGAAGTCGAAGCCCTCGATCCGCTTTTTCGTCCGATCACGGCTACTTACGGATGCAGCGCTGGAGGAGAAACAGCTTTTGTGGAAATGGCAAAAACGGCAGGAATTCAATTGCTTGCGCCGACAGAACGAAACCCATTGTTCACGACCTCGTTCGGAACAGGGCTGCAAATAGCCGACGCCATGCGCCAGGGAGCGAAGCATCTTATTCTGGCGGTTGGTGGCAGCGCCACCAATGACGCGGGCATCGGGATGGCCGCCGCTCTCGGCTGGAAATTTTTGGATAAAAATGGGGCGGTCTTGTCGCCGACAGGGGGCAATCTGATCCACATAAGTGCTATTGTCCCCCCTTCAGACGGTATCCTCCGAGTCAACACAGAAATTATCTGTGATGTAACCAATCCATTGTTCGGCCCTACAGGCGCTGCCTGTGTATATGCCCGGCAAAAAGGAGCCGATGATGCTATTATAGCGCAATTGGATAGTGGGCTGCAACATTTTGCACAGATAGCGGCAAAAAGCGGCTTCACGGCCGACCCTGAATATCCGGGAGCCGGTGCGGCAGGCGGGATGGGTTTTGGTGCGAAGTGTTTTTTGCAGGCCGAACTGAAGCGGGGCATAGAACTGGTATTGAACCTGTTGGATTTTGAGAAGCACCTGAGCTGGGCGGATATCATTGTTACGGGGGAAGGGAAAATCGACTCCCAAACCGCGCAGGGCAAGTTGGTACAGGGCTTATGCCAACGGGCCATGAAGCAGGACAAACCCGTTATCGCCTTTTGTGGCCGCTTGGAGGCGAATGTGGCGGAGATTAGGGAAATTGGTTTGAAAGCCGCCTATAGCATCAATGATCCTGCGGAACAAACAAGTCTGGCAGTGATGCTTAAAAACACCGGGACAAACCTGGAAAGGGTAGCGCGACAGGTTTTCAAAGCTCCGCCAGAGTAAGCAGGCTGTGCGCAGAACGGATTACATAATCCGGGCGCGTTCCAACAATAAATCGGGGTCTTCCAGAAAAATTTTACGCCCTTTAATACTGATTGCGCCGGCTTCTTTGAGGCTCTTGAGTTGTCGAATGAAGCTTTCGGTGGCCGTACCGATATAAGAAGCCAGGTCTTCGCGGGTAAAGTGCAAGACCATAACGCCACGCGGGGGATCGTTGAATTTTTCATTGAGTACAAGCAGCGCCAGGGCGACTCTTTCGCTCACGGGCTTTTGGGCAAACACACTGATTTTATTCACAAATACCCGAAATTCGTGGCCGAGGTAGTACAAAAAAGAAGCATTCAGTTCGGGAGATTTGCGTAAAAAATCCTCAAAATGATAGCGTGGAATGCAGTCCAGGGTACAATTGTCAATCGCTTGGACAAAGACCGGACTGGGTTCGTCACAGACGATAGAGCGATGACCAAACACTTCATCTTTGCCCAGAAAATAGATGATCTGCTCTGCCCCTTCATTGTTAATAATAAACACTTTCACCCTTCCTTTCCGAATCAAGTATAAGGAACGGGGAGAACTGCCCTCACTGTATATCAAGGTCTTTTTCGGGTAGGTCTGTTCAATGCTCAAGGTTCGCATTTCCTCCCACACATCGGTCGGAAGCGCCTCCCAGAAAGGGTAAGGCTTGAAGAAATATTTGCGGAGTTCCGTTTGTTTTTGTTCGTCGTTCATCATTTTTTTTGAAACGGGGGTAAAGGTAGCCATTACGTTCCAGTGATTTCCCCTTGAAGCCCTTGGGATTATCTAAAAACCTGATGCCCGTCAGGGTTTAAAAATGCTCATAGCCCCACCTTTGCCCTATTCATTTAAGTCAAAATAATTAGTTATGAACAGCTTAAACATTAAACATATCCTTGTCCCAATTGACTTTTCTCCTGCGTCACTCAATGCAATGGATACCGCTGTAGCGATGGCCAAACGGCAAGGCGCGAAGTTGACCCTTTTGCATGTAGTTAACGAAAGTTTTCTGGCTTACCACCACGAAGTACTGCCCATTACTACTATTATGCCGCTTATAGAAACGATGCACGAAGAAGCGCAGAGCATGCTCAGCCAACTGACGGAACAGTTGGTGAAAGAACAAGGCATAGAGATCACAGGGGAAATAGTGCAGGGGGCCGTTTCAGTGGAGATCTGCAAATTCGCGGAGAAGCACACGGCTGAAATGATCGTTATGGGTACCCACGGCACTTCAGGGTTTCGGGAGTTTTTCCTGGGCTCCAATGCCTATGTAGTTATCCGGCATGCTTTATGCCCGGTACTGACCGTGCCGCCGACTGGCAAATGGACCTCGTTTTCCAAAATACTGTTTCCCGTGCGCGACACGCCGGGGCCTTTGGATAAGTACGATTTTCTGCGTAAAATCATTCGCAATAACCAAAATAAAACGGTGCTTTATGTACTTGGTCTGCCAAATCCCAATCGCACTACCTCTGAAAGCTGGGTGGAAGAGCGCATCTTTCAATTGAATAGTCGACTAAGCGACGATGCGGTAGAATGTGTCACCCAGTTGTTGCAACCCACCAAACGGGTCGCGGAGGAGGTGCTGCATACTGCGGATGTCCAGAAGTCAGAACTCATAGCGATCACGGCGACACTGGATTATGGCATTCGGGATTTTTTCGTCGGTCCCTACACCCAACAGATTGTACACCATGCCAAAGTGCCGGTACTCAGCATTCGTCCTGTCCAATCCCTCCATCAAAATTTCGAGCAAGCGATGCGTTCCGACTATAACCCCACCTTGCCCAATAGATGGGTGCCAGTTGCGCGGGCAGCACACAGTCATTAATTAATTATGATTTTACTTAGGAACGCGGCACCCATAACTTAGTCAAAAAACTATTCCTGCTGACAAACCCCCTACCTTGTGGCGCTTTTCGAATTAAAAAAGGCAGCCAATACATAAACATTCCCGCTGCTTTTTCTCCCGGGCTATGCACGGACTCCTTTGATTGATTCATTATCTGATTGTTATGTCTGCTGTCAAGCATCCCCAAAAACTCAATGAACTGCGTGCAACGGCCATTTGCGGAAATGATATCAGTTCTTCCTGTCTGTATGTATCCGCGCTAACCATTCTGTACGCCGGACAGTTTGCCTGGATTTCCCTGCTACTGGTAGCGGTGGTATTGTTTTTTTATCGCCGGATTTATGGAGAGGTTGTAGGTGCGCTGCCGCTCAATGGCGGGGCTTACAACGCCCTGCTGAATACGACTTCAAAGCAAATGGCCTCAGCAGCAGCCTGTCTGACGATTCTGTCCTACATGGCCACAGCAGTCATTTCAGCCAATGAGGCCATGCATTACCTGCACAATATGGTGTCGGTGCTTCCGATTCAAATCGCCACGATCGTGCTGTTGGCCGTTTTCATGGGTTTGGCGCTGGTGGGCATCGGCGAGTCGGCGATTGTTGCAGTGGTCATTTTTATTACGCATCTGGCCGCGCTGACGCTTTTGGTAGTGGTGGCCGCTTTGTATGTTATGTATCATGGCACGGCTACTTTTTCAGCCAACTGGCATCAACCCGTCTTGACAGGAAATTTCACAACGGCGTTGTTTCTCGGATTTTCGGCGGCCATGCTGGGCATCTCCGGTTTTGAGAGTTCGGCTAATTTCGTGGAAGAACAGCAAGCAGGCGTATTTCGCAAAACACTGCGCAATATGTGGGCGGTAGTCAGTTTTTTCAATCCAGTCATCGCACTGCTTGCACTATCTGTTATACCATTGGCGCAGGTAGGCGAACACAGGGAATCCTTTCTGGCCTTCATGGGCACTATTGTCGGGGGCAATTGGCTGGGTTGGGTAATTTCTATAGATGCAGTACTGGTATTGAGCGGTGCGGTGCTGACCTCCTTTGTAGGCGTGACCGGGCTGGTCGAGCGGATCACTCTGGACAGGGTGTTGCCCAATTATTTTCTGGCCAAAAACCAGCGGGGTGCCAATTATCGCATCATCATCGGCTTTTTCATCTTGTGCGTGACGGTGTTATTCGCCACTGCGGGCGATTTGATTGCTTTGGCGGGCGTTTATACTTTTTCGTTTCTGGCGGTCATGGCTTTGTTTGGGCTGGGAAATCTGCTCCTTAAAATAAAACGCGCCAAACTTCCCCGTCCGGTGCGGGCTCATCCGCTGATCGTGGTACTGGCCATCGGTTTGGTCGCAGCGGCTTTTTGGGGAAATGCCCAACTGAATCCCGATTCGCTGTTTGTGTTTTTCCAATACATGGTGCCTGCCCTGGGCTTTATTTTCCTGATGCTCAATCGGGGTCGGATCGTACGCATACTCCTTTACATGATTGATTACCTATATCGTCCGGTACGTCATTTTGTATCAATAAGCAGCCTGTACCTGAAAAATATGCAGGAAAAGATCAACGCGCAGGAATTTGTATTTTTTACCAAAGGTGATAATGTGGCGGTGCTGAACCGGGTGCTGCAATATGTGGAAAACAACGAAAAAACTGGCATTCTGAAAATCGTGACGGTGCTGCAGCCGGGTCAGGCGCGTAATGAACCTTTACGCCATGACCTCGAAGTGCTGGATCGGGCCTATCCGGAAGTCAGGATCGAATACCTCGAAATCGAAGGTCACTTCGGCCCCGAACTCATCGAGGAATTATCTCAAAAATGGGGGATCGCTAAAAACTTTATGTTCATCGGCTCGCCGGGTGATCGTTTCCCTTATCGGGTATCGGAACTGGGCGGCGTCCGGTTGATTATTTAGGCAGTGGGATAAACTGGTTTGGGATACGCATTCAAAATGTTGGTTATCAACACCTTAAATGAGTGTTTATCCATCTTTATCCATCAATATCCGATCTTTATGAATGAAATATTTAATTACGAACTCTTATACACACGTTCTCTCGTAATTACGGTTGGCAGTGTCATTACGGTCGCTTTTATCCTGATTGCAACCCGCCTGATACTGAGATTACTATCAACGATAATACACCGCTCCATGCGCGCCCGAGACGTGCCGGAAGGTCGGCAGACGTCGTTCGTACAATTGATCGGCTACGTTTTGTGGACCTTAGGCATTATCCTCACGGTGCAATCTCTGGGGATAGATATTACTTTTTTGGTCGCCAGTTCAGCAGCCCTGTTGGTGGGAATCGGTCTCGGGTTGCAAAGCGTATTCAAAGATTTTGTCTCTGGCATCATTATTCTATTGGATGGCACGGTAAAAGCGGGTGATGTAGTAGAAGTAGGGGGCTGGGTGGCCAAAGTGCTGGATGTATCGCTGCGCACCTCCACGGTCACCACACGGGACGACAAAAATGTCATTATTCCAAACCACAAGTTTATTGATGAGAATGTCGTCAACTGGACCCATAATGCCACCCCTACCCGCTTTATTATCCAGGTAGGAGTAGCCTACAATTCGGATGTTAAGTTAGTAGAAAAGACCATGGTAGCCTGCGCCTCAGATCCGGAAGATATATTACACACTGCGCCTTACCTGCCCTTTGTGCGCCTGATGAATTTCGGGGATTCTTCGCTCGACTTCGAACTGCTCTTCTGGAGCAATGATGTATTTAGTATCGAAAGTACCAAAAGCCGGCTGCGCTTCGCCCTCGTACAGGCTTTCAAGAGAACGGCATCAATATTCCCTTTCCGCAGATGGTATTACATCAGGCTAAGGCGGCCTTGGAACCTGAGGAGGCAGTATGATTTTCTGCAAAAATCAGTCGCAATCCGCCAAAACCTGATAAAAGTCAGGTTTTGGCGGATTGCACTTAACGATCTTTGTATGATAAGTTTTTCAGGTAGTGTTTGATAACCGTTAATAAAGGATTGTTCACCCGTTCCTTAAGCAGATTCAAAATTCAAAAGATCCTGACCCTTGTTAGTGTGTACCCCATCGAAGTCTGACAGTGGCGCTATGGACCGACGAGACAGCAGGTTAACCGACAAAGTTTACTTCAAAACATTGAAATATGGATATTGTAAAAATACGTCCGCTCCGTATGGCTGACTATAGTGGGCTGAAAGGTTGTATGATCCGTGCTTATGCACAAATGCCTGATGCTTTTTGGAAAGAACATCAGATCAGTCGGTTGCTCGATATTTTTCCGGAGGGA
>JBBQSW010000003.1:0-24589 GCA_038213575.1 Chitinophagales bacterium
CCGGAGGCCACGCAGAATACCTTCAGGTCACGGAACTCGGCGACCAAATAGACGACAATGCCATGGTACAACTCGCCATGCCGATTGACTCACAGTTGGTGCAATACGACAACCTAACGCTCCACTGGAATCCCGTGCCGAACGCTACTTTTTATACCGTGGAAATCTTCCTTTTCAGCAGCCTCGCGCCACGTCTATATTATCAAACGGTGTACAACACTACTTCGGTAACTATAACAAAAGGTATCCCGAACAACCGTACGCTCTACTGGCGTGTACGCCCATACAATGAATGGGATCTGTGCCCATCAGGCGCTCCCCAAGAACTGGGTATTTTCAAAACCAAAAACTTTTCCGCTACCAACGACTTGGAATCTGTTGTGTTGGCGGAACTTTCTCCCAACCCAGTGGCACCCGGTTTTCCAGCGAAGTTGCTCTTGACCTCCGATGAAAACATGGAGGCTTCACTCACCATTATTGATGCATCCGGCAGACTCTGCCAGCGCCAAACGGTGAATTTATCCTTTGGTGAAAACATTCTGGAAATTCCCACCGATGCACTCCAAGCCGGACTTTACACTATAAGCCTTCAAAACGAAAAGGGCACTATCCATAAGAGATTAGCGGTAACCCATTAGGGGGAAATTTATTTCGTCTTAAAAACTTAAAAAAGAGGCAGCGACTGAACATCGCGGCCTCTTTTTTTTCAAAATGGAGATGGCGGAATGAATTTCGCCCTACCCACCTACATAATTGTGGGGCGTAAGCCGTTTCAACTCTTCTTTGACTTCCTCCGAAATTTCGAGTACATCCACAAATTCATGCAAATGCTCCCGGGTAATAAGGTGGCGGCCACGGGTAAGGGCTTTGAGGGCTTCATAAGGCTGCGGGTAGCCCTCGCGTCACAAGATTACTTGAATGCCTTCGGCGATCACCATCCAGTTGTCTTCAAGATCGTCGTATAGTTCACCCTCGTTGAGCATCAGTTTGCCCAAACCTTTTTGTATGGATTTTAAAGCGATAATCGTGTGCCCCATCGGTACACCAATGTTGCGCAACACCGTGGAATCGGTCAAATCGCGCTGGAGCCTGCTGATCGGAAGTTTTTCGGCGAGGTGCTGCCAAAGGGCATTTGCAAGACCCAAATTCCCCTCTGCATTTTCAAAATCAATCGGGTTCACCTTGTGCGGCATTGCAGAGGAGCCAACCTCACCTTCCACCGTCCTTTGTCGGAAATATTCCATAGAAACATAGGTCCACACGTCGCGGCAAAAGCCAATGAGTATGGTATTGATGCGCCCAATGGCCTGACACTGAGCGGCAAAGCAATCATAATGCTCAATTTGGGTGGTATGTTGTGAGCGCTCCAGACCGAGGAACTCCTGCACAAAATCATCGCCAAATCGTTGCCAATCATAATCAGGATACGCTGCGTAGTGGGCGTTGAAATTTCCCGTTGCGCCGCCGAACTTGGCACGATGCGGTATGCTGCGAAGCTGGCCGATTTGCACATCGAGCCGTTCCACAAAAACCTGGAATTCTTTGCCCAGCAGTGTGGGCGACGCTGGTTGTCCATGGGTACGTGCCAGCATGGGCACGCGCGCCCAGTCTTGCGCCACCTGTTCCAACATATCGCGGAGCTGCTGCAAAAGCGGGAGATATACCTGCTCCAGCGCCATTTTGAACAGCAGGGGGGTAGCGGTGTTGTTTATATCCTGCGAAGTGAGGCCAAAATGCACAAACTCGCGCAAATCGCTAAGGCCGTGCGCGTCGAAGCGCTCTTTGAGAAAATATTCGACCGCCTTCACATCGTGGTTGGTCGTGCGCTCGATCTCTTTGATCTGCTCTGCATCGGTGATATTGAAATGCTCAAAAATGGCGTTCAGCTCGTCAATTTTGTCCTCTTCAAAGGCAGAAAGTTGTGGCAATCCGTATTGGCAAAGCGCGATAAAGTATTGAATTTCAACAAAGACGCGGTAGCGAATAAGCGCGTATTCGCTGAAGTAGTCAGCGAGTTCGCGGGTTTTGTCGGCATAGCGACCGTCAATGGGTGAGATGGCAAGTAAAGACATGTTAGCTGATGTTTTACCCACCGTAGCTTTAGTGAAGGCGGGTTTGAAAATCATAGACTTAGCGAAGGAGCGTTTGAAAATCGTTTGCGCGGCAAAATTCGACTTTTCCTGCTATCAAAAGCAGCGCAAGGCTACCTTTGCACACTCTTTTTTAACACAAAGATTTCTGACATGAAAAAATTGACCTTTTTACTCGCCGTAGCCTTGGCGAAGGCGAGTGCACTGACCCTGTGTTCCTTGCTGGTATTCTCTGCCTGCAACAACGATAAAAAACAAATTGAAGCCCTCTCCAAAGAAACTGAAACCATCCACGACGAAGCCATGAAAGACATGGCCGACATGAATCGTGTGGCGCGAGAGCTCAAACAAACCATGACAGCCGCCATGATGAATCCCGAGCAGTCTGCCGCCTACGCCGAAGCACTGACGGCCATCGGAAAGGCTGAAAATGAAATGATGGACTGGATGAAAAACTATAAATCGCCGGACGGGAGGCCCTCTGCCGATGCACTGAAATATATCCAAGAACAAAAGACACTCATTGAGAAAAACAGCGCCGATATACGAGCCGCGCTGGAAGCAGGAAAGAAATTGCAGGGAAAATGAGTTGGTGGATTGGTGATTGGTGGATTGGTGGATTGGTGGATTGGTGGATTGGTGATTGGTGGATTGGTGATTGGTGGATTGGTGGATTGGTGATTGGTGCCCTTCCTTCGTAAAGGCTTCGGCGGGTATATTGTTGATGGATGATCCGTTGATTGGAGCGTATTCATAAATCTGTGTTAACTGCCGGGTGCACCCCATACCCCTGAAGGGCAATGTCGTTGACTTAAGGAATTTAACCACCACGAAGTGGTTGAATTTGAATAGCCTCCGATGCAATCGGGGGAAATGGTAACAACCCCGAATGGGGTTGAAGATATTCTAAACGCACATTCAACCCCATTCGGGGTTGTTACACACACGCCCTCCCCAAAAATTTACGCGCAAATAATTGGCTATCAAACAAATAACATGAAAATTCAGTATCTTTTTCCACTCCTCACGCTGGTGGTATTTTTGGCATGCAACACAGTGCAAAAGGCGCAGACGCCCGCCGCCTCCACCAATCCACCAGTTACCAATTTACCCGCCGAAACCCTAGCGAAGGAGGTTCGTCCATCTGCCTCGCCCTTCGTCACTTGGGACAAGAAAATGGTAGACCTTGGCAAGGTCAAAAAAGGCGAAAAGCGTACCCTGTTTTTTGAACTCACCAATACCAGCGGCCAAGAAATCCAGATTGAGATTGTAGACGCTTGCGAATGTACCAAAGTGGATTTCCCGCGCGGTCCCATTGCTCCAGGTGGCAAAGGCCGATTCGACGTAATTTTTGACAGCACGGAAAAAGATGCGCCTGAAACCATTGGCATCACCGTCGTTTTTCAGAACACCGACGCCGCAGGAAACCCACGCATCGAAACGGTGGAGTACAAGTTTGAGCTCGAGAAATAGTGTGGTCGTTTACGGTTTGAAATAGTTTACCCAGCGC
Source organism: Chitinophagales bacterium (assembly GCA_038213575.1). Lineage (GTDB taxonomy): Bacteria > Bacteroidota > Bacteroidia > Chitinophagales > Saprospiraceae > M3007. The sequence continues at coordinate 3,601 of JBBQSW010000003.1, forward strand.
TGCACCTTTCCATCGGCACCCAGGATAAAAATCACTTTCCCGTACCGAAGGATGGCCCCTCTAGGCGTTTTGATGATCTTTTGCGGTGCTCCATATTCATTTTCAATGGCAGAGCGGTCGTCGCCTCTAGCTATTTTCCTGCCACTTTTTCCTGCGTACTTTGGTTCAATGATATGAAAGAAGATGGATGGACGGCTGCCCTCCCGACTTGTCATAAATATTTTCGACGCAGAGCCAGGAGGCAAATCTTGGAAAAAGGTTAAGCCCGGGGCAATTTTAATATCTAAAATGGAACTTGGATTGTCTTTGTATTCATACAAGTCTATACCATCAATGGTCTCATCTTTCTCAGGGCGGGTCGTTGTTGCAGTTGGTGTACCAAGCAATAATTTCAGGTTTGTTTCTGCTAGGGGGTTTTTTTGGGCAACTTCTGCTTCGAGTATTTTTTGTGCCGAGGCTTTATCCCCCCGGATTGCCGCAAGGATTCCAAGCAGCACTTTTGCATCGCTGGCCGTCTCGGGGCGGCCATTTTTTGTGGCACATTGTATAGCCTCTATTTCTGCATAAAATTGTGCCCTTGGTGCGTCTCCCAGGAGAGCGTAGGCACAGGCCTTGTTCAAATAGGCCGGAGCATAGTCTGGATCGAGGCTGATGGCTGCGTCAAAATTCCGGAGTGCCTCTTTCAGCAATTTTTCCCTTATCTCTATCTCCGTCGGGCCTAAACGCTCCGAAACGGAGGATTCCAAATCAAGTTCGAGCGGCAACTGGTACTTAAACTCTCCTTCCTTAAAATACCCGAGCGCTTCCATGATGGTAAGCACACCGATGTTGTTGTATATTTCTCGGCTTTGGTACTCTTTCAAAACGTAATGGTAGTACTGTCTTGCCTCTGGATAAAGGCCAACAATTGCCAACATATTTGCCATTTCAAATACCTCAATCAATGCTTCAACTCTTTTGGCCGTGCGTTCGCTCAATGTTTTTCGGTCCTCCCGGCGCGGATAATTTGGCATGAGTGAATCATGCAAATGATATTTTTCATAAATGGCATCTATCAGATGGGGCCCTTTGTCAAAAATGCCATAACCCGCCGTGTAGGCCAAAAACCCACCGATGTAATCAGCTTGTGTCTCGTACCCAATTTTTTCTTGGAGTTCATCAAGTTTCATCTTGATTTTCAGATCTTTGTAATCTTCTACAAAACCGCGTCGCCAGCCATGCTTCTCGTAATAGTGCGTCAATTCGTGACCTAGGATGATGGCAAGTGCAGCATCCATATCGGGCCCAAAACTTGCGCAGACATCAAAAGCTTTTTCTTCGAGCATGATTTCAGGTACGCTGTAGTACATAATAGCGCCATTTTGCTCGGTAGGTTCGAGGGTTAACGCGGGCACCAGATAACGTGTATCGCCCCGAGCCGAAACCAGTCGGTCGTACACTTCGCGCGCCTTTTTGAGTTTTTTTTCCCGCTCAGCAGCACTGGTATTGGATCGGCCACCATTTTCATTTTGAATGAGTGGCAGGGTGGTTTGAGCCATCAATTCGGCGCCGCTGCAAATCAAAAGTGAAAGGACTAGAACGATTATCTTATTCATAGTTTTGAAAAAATCGGGGCACTTTCGCACCTTTTTTGCAGGATATATCAGGCAAAGCAACGACTTTCGCATCAGATTTTCCTTGATAATCAACTCTCCGCCCGGTTTCAATTTTTGTAACAAGCAAAAAGATGACCCACATGTCCAGCTTCTTAGGCTCCTTTTTCGGAGAAAAGACTTCAAACAACCTTACATTTTTAATTTGCCTGTTTTTTTGTGTCCAAACATCCGCACAAATAGAACCGATGTTGACAAATCCCACCACTAGGGCTGTCGTCATCGGCATTTCTGCTTATGCCAATATTTCTCCGCTGCGCTTTGCTCATAGGGATGCAGAGGCCTTTGTCAAATACCTGCGGGCGCCCGCTGGCGGGAGTATTCCGGAAGAAAATATCAAATTATTGACCAATGAAAACGCAACTGCGGGACTGATCGGGCTTTCCTTCAATTGGCTGGTGGCCAATAGCCAGGAAGGCGACCGGGCCATCATCTATTTTTCAGGGCATGGGGACGTAGAGACCGAGAGCACCGACATGGGATACCTTTTAGCGTACGATGCACAAAAAACCACCTATATGGGCAGTGGTGCGATCGCTGTATTCCAGCTGGAAAGAGTAGTAAAAAAACTTTCGGAGCAGAAAAAAGTGGAAGTAATCCTTATTGCGGACGCTTGTCACTCCGGCAATCTGGCCGGCAGCGAGAACAATGGAGCAAAAGTCACCGCCATCGCGTTGTCGAATCAATTCGCCAAGGAGGTAAAAATCATGTCCTGCGAGCCGGGTCAGTTCTCGCAGGAAGGTGAAGATTGGGGCGGAGGCCACAGCGTTTTTTCGTATTATTTGCTGGATGGTTTACGCGGTTTGGCAGATAAGAACGAAGACCGACGAGTTACTCTTCGGGAAATTGAAGGTTTTTTGTTCGACAGCGTCCAACGAGCGACCATTGCACTGCGCCCTGAGTCACCTCAATCACCCACCACGGTTGGGAACAAAAACGCCGTGGTTGCAGCGGTTGACGCCGCCACCATTGCTGCCATGCGCCAAAAAACACAATCCCTACAAAGCAACACTGCCAGCGCGGTCGGCAGCAAAACCAATCCTGTTTTTGATACCGTTTCAACTCGGCTTTTCCGACAATTTGAGGAGGCCATGCGCACGAGACATCTGCTCCAGCCCGAAGCTGGTGCAGCTTACACGATCTATTTGGAAGCAAAAGAACGCCTTTCCATGCAGCCTCAATTAGACATGATGCGCTACGCACTCGCAGCTGCCATGCAAGACGACGCGCAAAAAGCCATCAACGATTATCTTGTAGCCGACCCGCGCGAGATGCGCATGCGGTGGGCCCAAGACGACAGCCGTTACCTTAAGTACCCTGAGTATCTTGAAAAAGCCGCAGAACTCCTAGGAAAAGATAACTTTATGTATTCCCAAATCAAAGCTCGGGAGTTTTATTTCACTGGGTTGAATCTTCGCCTGCAAGGCGAGCGCAAAGGTGGTGATTCAACGATATTCAAAGCGGCCATCCCTTTTCAGGAAAAAACCCTGGCGCTTGACCCGACTGCTGCTTATGCGTACAATGAGTTGGGATTGTTGGCGCGACGGTTAGAGCAATACGAACAATCAGTTGAATATTTCAATAAGGCTGTTCAGTATTCGCCTAAGTGGGTGTTGCCTTGGGCGAATTTGTGTGGCAGTTATATTGAATTGGGGCAAATAGAATTTGCAGAAAAATGTGGTATAAAAGCAATAAGACTAGACAGTACGCTTGCCGTGGTGCATAATAATCTTGGACACATCTATTTGATAAAGAAGGATTACAAAATGGCTGCATACCATTTTCTGAAAAGCATTGAATTCGATCCAACCTATACACTTGCATATTACAACTTGGGGTTTTCCTATTTTCACAGTGGCAGTTATCAAAATGCTGAACAAGTATGGGAAAAGTATAAATATCTAAATCCTGAGGATCCAGATGCATTTCAAGGTCTGGGCGAAGCCTGTGTAAAACAGGGGAAAATAGAAATTGCAAAGTCTTATTATTTGAAAGCAATAGCATTGAACCCACAATATGCTATGGCATTTTTCAGTCTTGGTGAACTCTATCTCGCTAACAAAGAAAATGAAAATTCTGCAAAGTGGTTCAAAGAGTATACTACCTTAAAACCAGACGACCCAGAGGGGTATTTTCAATTAGCAATTGTATCACAACTAAATTCAGAAACAGCATTGCATTATCTGAAAACGGCCCTTCAAAAAGGATTTAAAGATTACGAACGACTGGAAAATGAAGCGGGTTTTACGTCACTTCGTAGCGTGCCACAATACTCCAAATTGATCAAGGAATATTTTCCTGCCCAAAAATAAACTCATAGTGACTTATAGGGGTGGTATTGGGAAAGGGGCTCATCGCATCTATTATCTTGTAACCCCTCGTTGAAACAAGGGGTTGCAATACTATGTGTCCAATGTCTACCCAATTGTAGAATCTAAGACCCTTTAACCGGACACAGCCTTTTTTGCCAAAATAGTAAACCCATAACGCATCCAAAAGGCCGAGTGCATGTAGTTTACCATGTTGTCGTGATGCTTCTGCAATTTCGTATAAATCTGATGGGCATCGTAAAACCACTGGTCGTTTTCGAGGGCGATTGCTTCGGTCAACCCACGCAACACCGACGTCTTATTTGATTTAACAAGGCTGGATGACTTAGCATTGCTCAATGCAACTTTACGTTCCGGCTCCGTTCCGATAACAAATTCCATTTCAGTAGATGTGACGAGGTCGCCTTCTACCGTACTCACTTTCCAATGGTATTTATTGCCTACTCCCAGATTCAAGGTTCGCAAGTCAATTCGTGCAAAAGTATCTCGTACATCCACACTATGAATGATCTTGTTATCCTTATCCATAATCACTAGGCGATAAGAATGAATGCCAAAAGGTTTTGACCAGTTAAAGCTGACAACCTTTGCCTTTACCTTACCAAAGGGCATGATCGCTGTAATACTTTTACCCTTGCCTCCCCATCCATCGCCTGTTTTCTTTAAAGGCACTGCTGTGCCCCATCCATCGCCTGTTTTCTTTAAAGGCACTGCTGTGCCCCAACCATCGCCTGTTTTCTTTAAAGGCACTGCTGTGCCCCAACCATCACTACTTTGCTTAGCAACCGCCACCATCTCTATGGCAGCCATCACATAATCACCAAATTCTGTATCAAAATTCAAGCTGCGCCTATTCTCTACTTCGCCACAAATACTGGACAGCGCGATGGTCTGGCCGCCCTTTATATTTTGGAACTGCCCATTGCAATACACGACGGCTTTTGCACCTTTGCCAAGTTGGAGTGCGCCGGTACTTTTAGCCACTGCCCCGGATTGAACTTCCATAGCAGCAGTTGCATTGGTGGGAATGAGCGAGACCTTCCCACTTGTGTTGACAATCACGACAGGTTTGGCCTCTTGCGCCGGGAGCGAAAAGGCCACTGCCCATAAGACTAAAAAGCAGAGTTGTTTTTTCATAATAAATTGATTGTTAATGCTTCAATAGTAAAATCTCAAGGCGTACTTTTTCGATAAACCCCCCAACTTTCCACTTTTGATTGCGGGGAAAATCGAAAAAACACGTTGGCTTCAGGATAAACCCAAACGCTGCCGCCCAATACAGCAATACTTCTCGGCGCATTGCCATAAGCCTCTAAAACTTTGTCCTGCCCTGCACCCAATCCAATACCACGAAGCGTTAGGCCCGTATAATTGGGCTGCGTTTCTTGCACGAGCACATAGTCCTTCTTATTGACATAGTGGATAAGCAGACGCGATTGTGGTAGCTGGCTAAAACCGCAATATATCTTGCTCTCTACTTCGACGGTGCGTTCAGGCTGAGGTTTGGCAAGAAAATCAGCTAGTCTGTATTGTTCTATTTCTTCCAGTCCTTTGGCCGGAATGACGGCATTGGCGGTATGCCGCGAATCATTTTGAAGGCTTTCAATATTCACTTTTGCCCAAGTATTGCCTTGTTTTTGCGCTTGCTCCCAGCGTTTCAATGCGCCCAGGCTGTCCTTTTGCAATGCGGCCATTACGCCTTCCAACACCAAAAAATCGGAGGTAATCTGTAGACTTGGGGATTTCTTTTTCCCTTTTCGGATACAAAAATCTGCATCGTCCCACTCGCCCAGGAGCGCATGGGCACAGGCTTTGTTGAGGTAGGCAGGGGGGTAGTTTTCGTCCAGCAGTACGGCTCGTTCGAATTGCTCCAAGGCCAAGCGAAGGAGGGTGTTGCGACGAGCTTCCTTTTCTAAATCGTTGTTTTTGAGCGATATAAGTCTCGATTTTGGATCCAATTCTAAGGGGAGCACAAAGGGCATTTCTCCAGGGTTGAAAAGCGCCAAGCCTGCCAGTGCCGCATTCACACCCGCATTGTTGTAGATTTCGCGGCTTTGATAGGTCTTCAAAATTCTGGCATGGTAGGTTGCCGCTTCGGCATAGTTGCCTAGAATGGTAAGCAAATTGGCGGTCTCGAACACAATTTGCAATTCCTGCAAACGGCTCATGGCAGACTCCGCAATGGCCAGCCTCTCAGTCAAACTTGGGTAGCCAGGCAAATCGTCGGGAAGTTCGTAAGCCTTATACACTTTCCGCAGATAATCCGGCATAATGCCATAAGTGTTGTATCCGACCGAAAAAGCCAAAAAACCACCAGATTCATCTGCCTCTGTCTCCTGTTTGATGCCTTCTTCCAGATTTTCTAATTGCCGGGCGGTCTCCAGATTGCTGTTGTGGAGGACAAAATTTCGACTCCAATCGTGTTTTTCGTAATAATGGATCAATTCGTGCGCTAAAATGGATGCAAGCGCATTGAGCGAATCCTTTCCAAAAGTTGTACACACGTCATACGCTCTTTCGTCCAAAATAACTTGGACGAGCTTTGGTACAAAACAGGCAATACTCGCATCCTTTTTGTTCATTACCAAACTGGGCTTTTGCATACTAAAGTCGCCGCGAGCACGGATTAGGTCGTCAAATACCTTTTGTGCAACGGCAAGTTTATAGCCACGAACCTGTTCGACGGATTCATTGCCATCTCGGCTTGGAGCAAACGCAAAGGCTTGTCCCCGTACATCAAAGGAGACAAACACGGACAACAGCAATATAGAAATAGTGGGCCTCATAAAAGTTTTTTTAGCGGATTATCAGCGCTGGATAAATGCGTTTGCTTCGGGCAACATATCCATACGGGCAAGGAAAGTCGAGTACATTTTGCGCAACAATATATTGGTGGGGTCAATGGAGAGCAAATGCTCGTAGGTCTTATTGGCTTTGTAAAAACAACGTTCTTCCTCTAAGATGTACGCAAACATCAATTGCTGTTCTGTTGGGTCTGCCGACTTGAACTCCTCTTCTTGGGAAATTTCGTCATACAACTCTTTTGCTTTGTCAGGGCAAATTTCAATCGGAATAGAAGCCGATCGAATGCCTTCGCCGCGTGTCACTTTCCACTCATATTCTGCAAAAATATCCATTGAAAGTTGGTCTAAATCAAGGGTCAAGAAGGTGTCTCGAACGAGCACCTGAGCAATTTGTTTGCCCCCTGGCGCGAGCAGTTGAAAAGTATAAGGGCCTTCGCCGGTCGTATTGCGCCATTTGAACAGTACGTTTGCTGCGGGCAATTTTCCAGCGCTCAAGAGCAATGCAGATATTGCATATTCTCTATTCGTATAGCCTTTTATGCCGCCGCTTGATTTGCTCATGTATTTGCGGTGATGTTTTTTTACGGTTTCAGGATTTTCTCCCTCTTTCACACTTTCGGTTAAAAAATTAAAGAACCGGCCTGAAAAACTCATTTCATTACTCATTGCAGCGGCATTTACCACATCTTGCACATTTCTCATTTTGCTGCCTTTCACCCAAAAGTAATGGCCTTTGTAGACCAATTTGGCCGATCCTGTGCCCTTGGAACGCAATTTGCCCTTCAATTCAAATTGCGTTCCCGGGTTTTTCAGCACTGGGTTTGATCCAGCCTGAGGATAGTACAACACTTGGCCACTCAGTACAGTGATTTCGTTTTGCGCTGACAATCCAGATGAAAGGAAAAGGCAGCAAATCACCAGGGTAACTGTTCTCATAATATTGTTTGTTTCGATGTTAGATTGCGTTTTTCTTTTTCGGGCTCTTCGGCCGAGCAGGTTCCGCAATGGTCGCGGGCGGCTCTTCTTTGAGCGTTTCGTCGGGCTTTTCTATTTGTTTCGGCTTTTTGGATACCTGTGGCAACTCATACGGTATATTGCTGAGCAATTTACTGCGTTTTCGGATTCCATTGTCATAAAACTTCACGGCATCGAAGGTCAAAAGCAAGGCTGTAATCCAGTAAGCCACGTCCATTTTTATTCGATAATAATGGAATAGAAAAGCAACAATAAAAAAGAGTAGAATTATTTCGCCCAACTGCAAGAAGCGTGTGACAAATTGGAAAGGCAGACTCACACGGCGAAAAATTTGATAGTACAAATGTATATTGAAATAGCAGAAAATAAATGTCAACAGCAGGTTAACCCAAAAAGAAAGTTCATGGATATAGGTATTGTCCAAAAACATCTGTATAATGTTGGCGTGAATTACGATGCCATACATATCGGGAGTATTGTGGCCAGTATATCTTGTATTAAGCGGCGTATAATGCTTGTCCTCTATAGGTCTGTTGGATTGATCTGTTGGAATAAAACCAATCAGAACAATTTTACCTCCGAAGGTGGAAGGGAGGTCTAGCTCATTGGTTAATATTTGTCTAATATCCAGATGGACAAATTGATTTTCATCGCCAGTATAATAGATTTCCTCTAATTCTTTTTTTCGTTTGAATAATCTTTCAGCCGCCGCCGGGTCATACATCAACACTGTTCGAGCAGCAAAGGACAGGCATTCTTCCTCCATGGTTTTTTCACGGGGACTGATATAACGAATGGTACTGGAGTCCGCGTCAACAAAATTGATATAGCCTGTATTAATATAATTAGAGAAAAATGTATCGCATGCGATTTGCGACCTAAAGGATTTACCATCCTCTGTTAAGTCGGCAACTTTATTGGCCAGCACAATATTTTCCATGCGGAGCAGGCTCAATCGAAAGAGGGAATCAATATGTGGGTTCTTGCGCTCTTCAAATGTTATATCCAATGAAATCACTTTTGCACCTGCATCCACAATACGATCAATGGCCATTCGAAGTGTATCGCGGTTGGGGGGAGCGCCTGAATTTACAAGCACAATACGGTCATCTAATTTGATTTTTTTGTCACGCAGCCGTGAATACACAATGTCCGTAATTTCATAATCACGAATTGTTTGGTTGAATGGGTTTAGAAAGTGCAGGTTAATCCTAATGACATCCAAGACCCAAATCAGGACAAACATCAAACAGGTGACAATCAGGCTATGCGGGTAAACGAATTTTCTCAACATGGGTAAGTGCCTCAGCAAGTTGGGCGGAAAGGTATAAAATCTACCATAATTGGGTGTGTTCTCAATATAAACCGTGTATTTTCACCGCCAAAAATAGCCTTATGTTGCGCCTGAACTTCAGATGCCAACCTCGCACCCACCACTTCAGTCTATGAATTGGGCTACTATCTTGGGGTCTCGTTCAACTTGGCAGGGGGAGGAAATTGAATTAATTCTGACTTGTGAAACCACCATTAATGTAAAAAATTCTTGAATTATGATGTTAGAAAAACCACTGCGCTACTTTTTGCTGCTGACCCTTTTCGCACTTCAATGTAGCGGCCCCAAATCCACGGCCTCTTTACCCGCCAAACCTGCCGACCCAAACGAAATCCTCGCCAAAGTCAAAATATCTGACCTCGAAGGGAAGCCCATGTCTATGAAAGATTTTGCAGGCAAACCCGTTTTCCTTAATTTTTGGGCCACTTGGTGTGGGCCTTGCGTGAGCGAAATGGCCTCCATTCAAAAGGCATCCCAACAATTCAAAGACGAGATTGTGTTTTTAGCGGTCAGCACTGAAGCGCCTGCGTTAATCAAATCATATCTCAAAAAGAACAAATTCAGCTTCAAGTTTGCCCACTTGGATGTGAACTACCCGGATGTCTATGTCGTTGTGCTACCCACTACCATGCTCATTGACGCCAAAGGCCAACTGGTATCGGAAGAAGAAGGCTTCCGCGACTGGGCAAGCCCTGGCAGCATCGAAAAACTGAATGCTTTGGTGAAGAAGTGAATAGGGTTTAGGCCCCAAAACCCTATTCACTTCCCCGGATTCTTGGCCAAATACGTTTGAACTTCAAATACCAAATCTTTGGCCAATTTTCCCAAAGCGTCCGCTGTGCCGCTGAACGGGAACTGCTTCAATTCCGTGTCGTTTAAGTAAAGCGAGGCATTGCCTTTGACATTGCCTGCATCCGATTGGTACTGCCCCCCCAGGTAGTAGTATTTGCCGGAATAGGATTCTACATCCCAGAATACCATCGCAGGTGTTTTCTCGGAGGAAATTCGATCGAGTTCCGCGTTGAGGGCTTTGGAAATACCAAGCATGTCCTTGTTTTTTTTGCTGTCAATCATCGTCACCCGAACAAAAACTGGCAACTCAGTGGGCATTTTGATATCTGTTTGGTTGTCAATGATCCCGATCGGATAACTTTCCGCCTTGATGACTTCGGGTCTTTGCTCCCGGTTGATATTTTTGGCTAGTCGTTCTACGTCATCTTCCACAAACGCGAAGAGATCTCCCAGCTCCACAAATTTGTCTTTCCTGGCTGCCACGGAGAGCATCCCGTTGATAAGGCTGTAGGTCAGCAAACCATGCCCGTAATTGCTGGCCTCGTAACTGGATTTGTCGGAGGCACTACCCGCCAATACGTACATCCCTGTGCGGTCTTTCATGCGCTCCAGGGCGCGACGCTGGTCGGTGTTCAAGTCTTTTGCTCCACTCTCAAACTGCTTGACCACGCTGCCCGAGTTGCAGGCATCGTAGATGAGGATGCGCTTTAGGGCTTTGATCTGGCGCACCCATTCCATGAGCGAATCCTGAGCAATGGCCTGGGTTTTCAGAATAGCCTCGTCTTTCAGATTGTCGCCCGCAATGTCGGTGGTGAGGTAATAGAACTGGCCTTCTTCGCTCACGGGAGGGTAAGTGATGCCGTGACCAGAGAAGTAGACCAGAAGGATGTCATCGGGCCCGGCTTTGGCGGCGATCGCGCGCAGCGCCTTCCTGATTTCCGCCTTGCGCGGCCATGGCTCCATTTCAGTGCTGAGCAGTTGCACCTCTGTCCGCCCTTTGAACAATTTACTGCCTGCTTTCCGAAGCGCATCGGCAAACATGGCAGCATCCTTTTCGGGGTATTTCAGGTTGAGTTTTTCGTCGCGGTATTTGGAGGTGCCCACCACCAGGGCATAGAGATGTATTTTTTCCAGCTCTGCATCGGTCTGGTTGTTGAGCCCGCGCCGGACCGGGGCCGGGTCGTCAGAGCCTTTTGGGGACACGCCGTCATAAGCGTGCTGCAAGACATAAGACTGGCTTTCGAGCCAGCCTTTTTCGTTGTAGAGTTTGAGGCTGAGATGGTTGGGCTTGGTGGGCGAGAAGAAGCCGAGATAGGGCTTGAGGTCAAGTTGGAAATCAGTTTTCCGGGCCGGGTTCGCGTCTACCACCCGTTCGGTGCCATTGTGTTCGAGGGCCACCCTGCCGATGCCGCCGCTCCGGGCCTTGAGCCGGACGCTCAACACGTCGTTTTTGATGCTGGCTTCCAACACCTCGGGGTAGAGCGGAACGTTGTTCAGTTCTTCCACAGAGCGAAGCCCGCCCGGCATGATGCCCATGATTTTTTGAAGGAGATATGGTTCATAGTAGCGGGCCTTCAACTGACCGAGTTCGATCACTTCCATCCCCAGCGAGTAGTGCAAGTTCTCCATCATCTCCGGCGATGCATCAAAAAGCCCGGAAGGGGTGGTGACTGCCCAGATGCGGCTTATGGAAGTTTTATAGCCAGTTTCAGTATAGCCAGCCCAAGTATCCGCCAGGAGCAGGGTGGCGACTAATTGGCCAGTTTTGACATCGCTGAGTTCATAGGAGATATGGTCTTTGCAGGCTAAACGCCATCGTTTGTCTTCTTTGAGTGTTCCATTTTTTGCAAAACGACTTACAGAATCCATTTCCAACCCGCATATAATTTCGCCGCGCTCCGGCAGGAACAGTGCGTTGGGCATTGGAATCTGGGAGCTGTCGCGCTTGATAAGAATCATACTTCCTCCATTATACACCCGAAAATCGGGGGAGAACATGTTGGCGTTGGTGGTTGCCTCCAGCAGTTTTAAGCCAAAAGAGTAGGCAAATTGCCCTGTTACAAGTGAATAAGCAGTCATCCCTGCTCGCACGTCGGCTACGTCCACGATAGGCGCCTCGAAATGGTGCTGCAGGTCAGGGCTAATGAAGAACCAGTTGAGACCTTCATTAGGCCATTTTTGTTTTGCCAATACTTCACCCGTTTGGGTATTTACCTTTTTGTAAAACAATTGACCATCATGCTGATAGAGTGCGCCCAACTGTTCTCCATTATTGGAGAAACGGAAGTCCTGATTGTATGACTCATCATAAAACTCCTCGAATGCTATCTTCAAATCGGGCGAAAATGTTTTGTTACGCCAGTTCCAGCGTTTGAGGGTGCCACTTCTAGTCAGCACCTGCACAAAATCGCCATTACAGGTAAATCCCAGGCACCTGTCTTCGAGAATCGTTTCTTTTGCACCCGTTTCGCTGTTCACCCAAAACAACGCCTTGTCTTGCGAATCAAGCAAAAAGTGGGAACCATCGGGGGAAAAACGCAGGCGTGGCCTGCCCAATGCATCCAACTGGAATTTTTCTGTGCCCGACAATGCGTCCCAGCAAGTGATTTTTCCGTTAAAGTGTGCAAGGACCAACTGCCCATTCTCGGAAATTTCTACTTCATGGATGCGGATCGGCTTGCCCAACGCTTTTAGTGTGCGCAGCATTTTACCTGAAACCATGTCCCAGACTTGTACTTCGGTATTAATATTAGGGACTACACCGTCATCCTGCTGCATTTCAGATGCCCCGCGAAATGTTGCAAGTGCGAGTTTGGTCCCGTCTTTTGACAAGGCTATCTGCGCAACGGGTAAGGCGGTAAGGATGTTTTTGATCAAGCGGCCTGTCTTTTGTTCCCAGAGTTTTATCTCCTTTCCAGCACAGGAAGCCATGAAATGGTTGTCAGTCGAAAAGCAGACATCCTTGATGGGGGAAGCGTGAATGGCAGGGAGTACTAGTACTGGTTTTTGTGCCTGCGCTGTGAGCGCGGTGAGGCAAAGCAACAAAGTGATTTTCATGAGTATTGTTTTATTTTGAAAATACAAAATTGCAATTTATGAAAATAAGGCTGTAAAATTATCTTACAATATTTTAGAAGCACTTCACTTGCTCTTCTCCAAATAATCCTGCACCCCAAAAACCATATCCGTCACCATTTTGCCTAAATTAGCCTTGCTACCTTTAAACGGAAACGTACGCAGTTCCTCAAGCAAGTCCTTCCCCCTTTTGCTCAAGGCAAGTTATTTTCCTCATGAGCAGCATGAATTTTGAAAAACGATTCGCAAAGATGGCTGCTCATCGCCTAAAAAAGAAGCGCAGAAATATGAGGTGATGAAAACCCCGCATTTCCGCGCGAATAGCCCAGTGAAAATACTGAGTGCTCTCAATCCTTCGCCTCGCGCCGTTTCAACTCGTCGCGGACTTTGGCGGCCATCTCGTATTCTTCATTGTCGAGGGCTTCCTGCAACCTGCCGCGCAAGGCATCCATCGGCCAGATTTCTATGGCGTTGTCGTCCAACTGCGAAGCTGCAGGCACGGCTGAAAACCCGCCGCCTTCCTGCTCTTCGAGAATCACCCCGGCAGCTTCCAGAATAAAATCGTAAGTAAAAATGGGGCACTCAAAACGCACGGCCATCGCAATGGCATCCGAGGTGCGCGAGTCAATTTCGAAGAGCTCACCGTTCTTCATACACACCAGTCGTGCATAAAAAATACCGTCGAGCAGATTGCTGATAATCACCTCCTTCAGTTGGATTTCAAAGGTGTCAAAAGCGTTTTTGAAAAGGTCGTGTGTGAGCGGACGGTTGGGCACCATACGCTCCAGAGCCACCGCTATGGCCTGTGCCTCAAAGCTTCCGATCACAATCGGGAGGCGACGTTTGCCACGGCGTTCGCCCAACACCACCGCGTAGTTGTGCGACTGGGTCATGCTGTGCGAGAGGGCCACTATTTCAAGTTCGATGCGTCTCATATTGTAGGGCGAAATTTATTTCGCCATATAGTTTTCGTTGTTTCAGGTACTGCGAAAATTGTTCCGCCGTATTTGTTTCTTTAAATTTGGCAAGTGGCGAAATGAATTTCGCCCTACCCTGCCTTAAACTTTTTAAACGCCTCATTCAAACGCGGCACGACTTCAAACAAATCGCCCACCACGCCATAATCTGCCGCTTTAAAAAACGGTGCTTCGGAGTCTTTATTTATGACCACAATAACTTTTGAGTTGTTCACCCCGGCCAAATGTTGGATAGCTCCACTGATTCCGATGGCAATGTACAAATTTGGACGGATCGCAATGCCTGTTTGTCCAACATGCTCGTGATGCGGACGCCAGTGCGCATCTGCCACCGGGCGGGAACAAGCGGTGGTGGCGCCTAGGGTTGTCGCCAAATCTTCCACCATGCCCCAGTTTTCAGGGCCTTTCATGCCACGACCTGCTGACACAACAATCTCTGCTTCCGGCAACGGCACGATACCTTCTTGGGTTTTCACGGATTTCACCCGGATTCGGCCTTTTGCAGTGCCAACAGAAGCCGTTTCGACTGAAACTGCGCCACCCATGGATTCTGGCTTCACCGCGTTGCCCATGAGCGAGATCACTTTTATCGCGCTCGTAATTTCATATTCGGCAATTGCTTTGCCGGAAAATACTGATTTTTTCACCCGGAGCGCTGCCCCATTCACCGTTGGCAATGCGTTTACGCCAGATACCAACCCGGCGTTCAATCGAACGGCCAAGCGACCCGCCACCGATTTCCCGGTAGCGGTGTGGCTGAGAACGACAACACTGGCCGCATTGTTTTTTGCTACCTCAGCAATGGTCGCAGCAACGGATTGGCTATCGAAATGATCGAAGGCATCATCCGCAATATGGAGCACTTTGCTTGCTCCGTAGCGACCCAATTCGCCCGCATCTTTCACTGTGCCGAGTGTGAGCGCAACACAAGAAGTGCCCAACAAGTCGGCTACTTTTTTTCCGTAGGTAACGGCCTCAAAAGCCGTTTTTTTGAACTGTCCACGCGGGGATTCCGCAAAAACCAAAACCATCTTTTATGAAATGATAAAGTGATGAATTGATAAAGTGAGGAGGTCTATATAACTTTAGCTTCTTCGTGCAACAGCCTCACCAGTTCGTCCATTTGGTCCGGCTGCACTAGCCTTACACCTGCTTTTGCAGGAGGAAGGCTGAACTGCACAGCTTTTGTGGCATCCTCGAATGCAACTGCAGCCACCTCTTTGAGCGGTTTGCTTCGTGCGGTCATAATACCGCGCATATTGGGGATTCGTTGTTCGGCCATGCCTTTGGCGGCACTCAGTACGAACGGCAAATCTACTTCTACCACCTCTACCCCACCCTCAATGTCGCGTTCGAGCGTTGCTGTTGAGCCGTTGAGCTCAAGTTTGGATGCATACGAAACATACGGAAGATCAAGATGTTCTGCTACCATGGCACCAACTTCTGAACCGTTGTGGTCAATGGTTTCTTTGCCAAAGAAGATAATGTCAAAGTTTTCAGCGCGGGCGTATTCGGCAATTTGTTTTGCAACGAAGCCAGCACCTTGGGGATCGCTGTCAATACGAACGGCCTCATCGGCACCGATGGCCAATGCTTTGCGAATGGTGGTTTCGTTGGCCGCCGGGCCTACATTGAGGGCAACGACCGTGCCCCCAAGCGCTTCACGCAGTTCGCAGGCACGCACAAGGGCGTACCACTCGTCGTAAGGGTTCATGATGAACTGTACACCTGCCGCGTTGAACTCCGTGCCATCGGCATTGAAGGAGATTTTCGAGGTAGTGTCAGGTGTTTGGGAAATGCAGACCAATAATTTCATTGTAAAAAATGCCGCTACTTTTGTCGGCGCGCAAAGGTAGGGTGCAGGAAAAGAAAGTTAGAGATTCCGCCATCTTTGTAGCCGTAAATTTTCAAAAAAATGATGCCAAGCCGACTACTTTACCTAAATAAACTCCTTGAAGCCACCCCGAATGACTCCTTCCTACTTTTCGCAATCGCCAAAGAACACGAAACTGCGGGTGACGATGCGCAATCTCTTTCGTTTTACCTTCGTTTGAAAGAAGCTGATCCTACTTATATTGGCATATATTATCATCTTGGCAAACTTTACGAGCTACAAGAAAATTTTCAAAACGCCATTTTAACCTACAAGCAAGGCATCGAAATAAGCCGTCAAGCAGGCGACCGTCATGCTCAGAACGAATTGCAGGGTGCACTTTTAAATTTGGAAGATCCAGAATGAAGTATCAAAAAATAGATTTCAAGTTCCAAGTTCCAAGTTCCAGGAAGCCTTCGGCACGACGCAACTTACAACTTGCAACGTTCTTCGTCGCTGCCTTAGCCCTGCTCTCTGCCAAAGAGACCGGTTGCCGAAAAAGCCCCAGCTTCGGGGAAACCCGACCAGCCACCGAAACCCGGAGCACAACGTTTTTAAAGAAAAAACTGCGCAATCACGAGCATTCAAACCTGAATTTTGTGAATGCACAAGCAAAGGTCTTTATGGAAGGCAACGGTCAATCCATCGGCGCGACCGCGAACATCATCTGGATTCGCGACAGCGTTATGTGGTTGAATATCAAGAAATTCGGGCTCGAAGCCGCTCGGGCTTTGGTGACCCGCGATTCGGTTTTTGTGCTCAACCGATTGGAAAAATCCTATTCTGTTCGTGGGCTGGAATCTTTGCAAAGACAATACAGCCTGCCCGCTGGTTTTGACCTCGTGCAAAGCCTGCTATTGGCCACGCCCTGGTTTTTTCCAGATATTTCTTTGGAGTCCGACATCAAGGATGGGCTCCACAGACTTTACGGTTCCAATGGCCGTTTTTCTACTGATTACCGAATGGAAGAGGAGGCTTTTTGGCTTCGGCAAGAGATCTTTTTACAACCACGCGATACCCGCGCTATGTCGGTGCAGTTCGAAAATTACAAAAAAACCGAGTTGGCAGGCTGGTTCCCGTATCTTCGCACCGTAGAGGCATCCAGTCCAGAGTCTGGCGATCTCCGCCTTTCCATCGAACTCAATGAGGTCGAATTCAATGTTCCCAAAAGTTTTCGCTTTGAGATTCCCAAACACTACAAACTTGTGGAGTAGCCCGTTCCGCCGAAACTTCTCGAAAGTTTCGAAGTTTCGGAAAGTATTAACGACGATGGCCGTACTTCTGGCCTTCGCGCTTCTTTTGCCTGTTTGCGCATTTTCCCAATCCAAAAAAGAACTGGAAGACAAGCGCAAAAAAATCATTCGGGACATTCAAGCAACCGAGCGGATGATCAAAAAAACGGCCAAAAACAAGGAAGCCGCCTACGACCGATACCTGGCATTGCAAAGTCAAATCCAAAGCCGCGAAGCACTCATCAGGAATCTGCAAGCAGAAATAGGGGCAGCGGAGGATGGTATCGTGCGAAATCAGATGGTAATTGCATCGCTCAGCAACGATGTGACGAAGATGCGCAATGAATATGGCCGAACCGTTCGCAATGCATTCAGGCGCAAGACTTTGAGCAACCCCATCCTTTATATACTTTCTGCCGAAAGCCTCAACCAAGTCTTTCGGCGTTGGCTTTTTTTACGCAAGTACGACGATCGGCGAACCGAACAAGCGGAGGCCATTCGCCTTACGCAGGAGATGTTGTCAAAAAAATCCTCCAGCCTCGAAGAAACTCGCTTGGAAAAAGAAAACTTGCTCATTTCTATTCAGGGACAGAAAGCGACCTTGACGGGTGAACTCACCGAAAAGAACTCAATGTTAAAGGATTTGGGCAGAGATGAGACGCGATTAAAATCTGATTTGGAGAAAAAACAGGCCACCCACGAAGCACTCAACAATGCAATAGAAGGCGTTATACAAGAAGAAGTGCGAAAGCGTGTCGAAGAAGCGCGAAGCAAACCAAAAGCCGCCACACCCAAGATCGAAGCTGCCGAAAAAAAACCAAGTACAAGCCCTACTTCCACTCCGTCTGCACCCGAAAAAACAAAACTCACCACATCCGAGGCTAAGCCACGTGCCGACGAGGACAATGTGTCGTTCAATTTTCGGAGAAGCAAAGGCCGTTTGCCGTGGCCCGTGGAAAGCGGCTTCATTTCACGCGGATTTGGCAAGCAAAAACACCCTACCTTGAAGAACATCGAGATCACGAACAACGGAGTTGACATTCGCACCGAAGAAGGCGCAAATGTGCGCTGCGTAGCCGATGGTCGGGTAGCTGGCATCCAATTTGTGCCTGGTCACGACTATACGGTGATCGTGCAGCACGGTGATTATTACACGGTGTACACGAACCTCGCCTCTTCAAGCCTCTCGAAAGGAGATGAGTTGAAAGCCCGGCAAATCATAGGCCAAGTAAGCACCAACAACATCACCGGCACCTCTGAATTACACTTTGAGTTGTGGCAACAAAAGGAACGGCTGAACCCAGCTGTTTGGATCAAAAAATAAAGTAACTGCTTAGCATGTTTTCCAAATCTGCTTTTACCAAGGTCTTTGTTGTGTTGTTGTTTTTGCCTTTGATCGCAACAGCGCAAAAACCAAGCACGCCAAAATCACCCCCTAAAACCGAAGTAGATTCGATGATGCTGACGAGTAGTGTGCTTTTATTCAAAGAATCCAGCATCAGCGCCGACACTGCCAAAGCTACCCTGAGGGTACGGGTATTTGAAAAAGGCACCGATACCGCGCCAGTTCAGGGTGCAACTGTACTGCTGCGCCGCGATAAAGACAAAATGCTGGGCCGGGTTACGAAGCACGACGGTCGCTGCCTTTTCTCGGCTGCGCCTGCCACCTATACCATTCGAATTCAAATGACCGGGCTGAAATCGCTCGAAAAACCAGGATTTGCGCTTGAAGCAGGCAAAGTGCATGACCTGGAAATTGGGATGTTGCGCAATTGAACGCGACGATGAGCCAACCTCCGCTTCACAACCCAAGTGTAGGATCCCCACACCGCTTAAAAAACGACATGAGCCATCCCGAAAGTTCGGGATGACTCATGCTGTTTGAAAAAATCCGTTTGCCGAGGCGCTTAATCTTCTATATCTGATTCGAAGAAGCCTTTAGACCTGTATTTTATTTTTTCTACAGGTTTAAGTTTTTTCTTTTTGTGTTCTTGGTCTTGTTGACGGAAGTCACGGTCGTCGGCACGACGGGGTTCTTTTTTGTTGGTCTTTTCCCAGTGTCTCATGGCAAAAGTGAAGGAAGGTTTTTGAGTCCTCTTATTCTTTCTTCTGAAAGTTTATTCGGAGAACGCAGGTGAGAAATAAGGTGTTCTAATTTCGGCAAACAACAGGTTGTGAAGGTGGTGAACGCCGAATTGTTTTACAAAAATAGTCCGTCTATCTAAAATAGCAAGGGCTTGCTCGTTAAATTTTTTTGGGACAAGTACATTACATTTGGCTCGACTAGAAAACGCAATGTGGAAAACTGATGCGTTTACAAAAAATATCACTTTAAATTCGCAGCACACTTTCTTCGCAAACAATTAGAAATCAATCCATTATTCGATTGTAACCGAATCACAACCTATCCTTACCTAGCATGAAAAAACTTTTTTTCGCCTTGTTTTTGATGTTGGCAGCTTGCTTGCCAACATTTTCTCAAAACACATTCCCCGTGCGATTTGCCCATGGCACGGAGTATTTCCCAGAAAATTTTGCCATTGCCCGACAAAATCCCAAAGTCGAGACAGCAGAATTGGTGAATGGGCTTTACACCCGATACATCCAATTTGAAAAAATCATGAACGCTCAAGAACGCGCTGTTTTTGAGGCCACTGGAGCCCGGGTTATTGGTTATGTCCAGTTCGGTGCGTACCTTGTATTGTTGCCGCAAAATTTTGATTTTAACAAAATCGAAATGTTTTCGCCGCGCAGTGTTTTGGCTGTAAAGCCAGAATGGAAAATGGCGCGCAGCCTGCGCGAGCCGCCTTATGGCGCATGGGCGATGCATGGCGATTTCATAGATGTGAATCTTCAAATTTATCCCTCGCTTCGTATTGCAGAAGGCGCAGCACGCTGTCGCAGCCATGGACTGGATGTGTTGAAAGAAGGCACCCAAAACGGCTTCGTACAAGTCCGCATCCACCAAAACAAGCTGGGCGAAGTTGCGGCCATGCCCTTCGTTCAATTCCTTGAATTGATGCCCGAGCCTGGCCAAAAA
The DNA here is from genome assembly GCA_038213575.1 of Chitinophagales bacterium. Lineage (GTDB taxonomy): Bacteria > Bacteroidota > Bacteroidia > Chitinophagales > Saprospiraceae > M3007. The sequence continues at coordinate 23,684 of JBBQSW010000003.1, forward strand.
GAGGATCAACGAGGCCGTTCGCTTCATCGTTCCAACTTGGTGGCAAGTGAGGTCCCCTCAGGCAAAAAATACGATGGTACAGGCGTCGGCGTGGTGGTGCGCGATGATGGCCAACTTGGCCCCCACATTGACCTCCAAGGTCGCTTGAACAATTATGCTGTGGCCCCTCCCACCGTCGGCACGCACGGCGACGGTGTGGCGGGCATTGTTGGGGGCGCCGGTAATCTCGACCCGACAAAAAAAGGCATGGCCGCTGGCGCCGATTTGTATTCCTTGGATTATGTGAATGACTTTCAAGACCTTACACTGCCACTTCACCTTGATGAAGGGGTCACTATAACCAACTCGTCGTATTCTGATGGCTGCAATGTGGGCTATACCCTTGCAACTCAGACGGTAGATCAACAGATTTTTGAGCACCCAACGCTGATGCACGTTTTCTCAGCAGGTAACTCGAACGGTTTGAACTGTGGTTACGGTGCAGGTAATCAATGGGCAAACATAACCGGTGGGCACAAGATGGCAAAAAATGCCATTGCAACAGCCAACGTTTTTGCGGACGCTACCCTGGAGACAAGTTCGAGCCGTGGCCCTGCTTACGATGGTCGTTTGAAGCCCGACATCACGGCCAATGGCCAGGACCAGGAATCGCTGGATCCAAACAATGAATACCAGGTTTTTGGTGGGACTTCAGGGGCTGCACCAGGCATCGCGGGCTGTCTTGCCCAACTTACCCATGCTTATAGAACCATCTATGGGGTGTCTGACGTGCCCTCCGCGCTTTTGAAAGCCACCATCCTCAATACTGCCAACGAAATGGGCAACGTGGGGCCTGACTTTAAATTTGGTTGGGGCCTCATAAACACTTGGCGAGCACTTCTGCTGTTGGAACAAAACCAATGGCTT
>JBBQSW010000004.1:0-24329 GCA_038213575.1 Chitinophagales bacterium
GGAGAAGATTTTTTACGGAGTGATTCACCTTTCAGATCAAACCGATGCGCATTGTTTAGAAGTCTGTCGAGGATTGCATCGGCGAGTGTGGGTTCGGCGATGTAATCATACCAGGCAGCGACTGGGAGTTGCGAAGCGATCCATTGAGTTTTGACAGCATGATTTTGTCTATGAACCGGTTCATATTGAAGTAAAGGGTTCGGTATCCCATGATACAAGCCTGGTTTCCGATTGCACAGGCGAGATAACTTTTTCCGCTTCCGGTTGATCCACAGATTAGGATGTTTTCAGCCCGGTCGATCCAGGAGCAATCAACCAGGGGTATTATTTGATCTTTAGACAGGTTGCGGGCAGCGGTGTAGGAGAGTTGTTCGATCAAAAATGCTCTGCCAGACTCTGAAGTGCTTGGGTGATCGTGGGCTCATAACGATTGGGCTTCACAATGGCGGGCTTGAGGTTGTCAAACTTGACGCTAAATGGAACACCGCCGAAGTTTCAAAACCACGGCCAAGGGGTCAACTTGGTCCGGAATGATCCGAAGTTGAGCCGAATTCCAGAGGGGTCAGTTTGGCCCGGTACAAGGGGGCAGTTTGATCCGGTACGCAGGGGGTCAATATCATTCGGTACGGAGGGGTCAACTTGGTCCGATATATTCAGGCTCTTTTTATTACCCAAACATCTTCTCTATCTCCACAGCGTATTTATTGGCAAGTACCTCCCGGCGCACCTTCAACGTCGGCGTAAGCAGCCCGTTCTCTGGCGTCCAAGGCTCAAAAAGCAGGTGAAAAACCCGGATTTTTTCAATGATCCCCAGTCGTTCTTCGTTTATCTTTTCAATTTCTTGGCGGAAGAATTTTTCCACTTTCGGGTTCAAGACCATGAACTGCGCTGAGGTCCAGTGGACTTTATTTTCCTTGCACCAGGCTTCAAGTTGCTGAAAATCAGGGACAATGAGCGCCCCTGCAAACGCCCGATTTAGCCCGACTACCAGGGTTTGACTGATGTAATCCGAAGCACTGAGTTGCTGTTCCACAAAACTTGGGGCGACAAATTTGCCCGTGGTGGTTTTAAACACCTCGCTTTTCCGACCCGTAATTTTCAAAAAACGTTTGTACTCGAATCGTCCCAGATCGCCCGTGCGAAACCAGCCATCCGAAGTGAATCGCTCGGCGGATTCCTCCGGCAAATTCAGGTAGCCACTCGTCACATTGGGGCCGCGAACTTCGACTTCACCGTTGCCGTCCTCGTCGCGTTCTTCGCCAATGCGTACCTCCACACCAGGAGCGGGAATGCCCACTGTGCCAAAATGCACCCCGCCCGGCTCAAAGCGGTTGAACGCAATCACGGGGCTGGTTTCTGTGAGGCCGTACCCTTCCCGCACATCAATCCGCGCCGCCGAAAACAGCCTGCCAAGTCTTGGTTGCAAGGCCGCCGCCCCAACTGCAATGTAGCGAATACGCCCACCCATTCGCTTGCGCCAATGCCTGAACACGAGCAAATCGGCCAGCCATCGTTTCAGCCGGTAATCGAAAGGCATGGCCTGACCGCCTGCGTAAGGGAATCGTTCGCCGAGCGCAATGGCCCAATCGAGGATTTTCCTTTTCAAACGCCCACTTCGGTTGCGCTCTTCCAAAAGTCGTTCGTGCATTCGTTCGAGCACACGCGGCACGGCGGTGAAAAAGTTCGGGCGCACTTCCAGCAAGGTTTTGGGCAGCCGTTCCATGCTGTCGGCAAACCAGATGGGCGTACCCGCGGCTTGGTAAGTAAAGCATACCATGCGTTCCAAAATATGGCTCATGGGCAGGAAACTCACTGCCGCTGAATCTGGGCCAACAGGCACGATCGCCAGTACAGACTTGACGTTGCTGACAATATTGCGGTGCGTGAGCATCACACCTTTGGGCAGGCCCGTGGTGCCTGAGGTATAAAGCAAGGTAGCCAGATCGTCTTCGCGGATGCCGTCGCGGTAGTATTTGATTTTGCCTTCGAGGTGTTCGTCGGGCAAACAGGCGAGTTCGTTCCAGTATCGTACCCCGGAACTCCGTTCCGAGGGCTCCGGAACGGAGTTCCGGGGTACAAATGAAAAAACTAACTCCAGCTTAACCCCTGCGGCCTCGATTCTTTCCAACATTTCGTCGTTGCTGACAAAACAGGCCCGCAGGTTAGCGTCTTTGGCAATGTGCGCAATCTCATCCAAACGGGCGGTGGCATGGATCGGAACGGGAATGATGCCAACTTGCAACATAGCCGCGTCGGCGATGATCCATTCCGGGCTGCCACAATGGGCCAAAATGCCCACACAATCGCCAGGGTGCAAACCAATGTGAAGCAGTCCGGCACTTATTTGATCACGTTCGGCAAGGAGCTCAGCAGTGGTCCAAGTCAGCCATTTGCCCTCACGCCGACTTGCCGCCGCTACCTTTCGAGGGTAGCGAAGTTGTTGATATTCAAGAATTTCGAAGAGTCGGGAGAAGTTCATATTACAAGGGTCAAGCTAGCCATTGTTTTATCAGTTCAGGCAGGGCTTTGATGCCGCAAACCCATGTATTTGGGTTCAATTGACTTGTTTCTGCGTTGGGCGTAACAATGAGTAAACGCGGATTGCCTAAATCTTGCAGGGCGACCGTATTCCCCCTGGTAAGTTGTGGACGGTCGCTGAGTTTTATTTCTACTGCCAAGTTGATTTTCAATGCAGATTCAATCACCAAATCCAACTCAGCGCCATCGGCGGTTCTGTAAAAGTAAGCCTTATCGTGTGGCCCGAGCAATGGGATTATTTGCTCTATGACATATCCTTCCCACGAACCACCGCTTTGTGGATGCCCCAATAATGTGTTGAAATCTGGTATTCGGAGCAGATGGTGGACGATACCGCTATCCCCATGTTGCTTCTTTCAACTCGTTGAGTAAAAAAGGCGTGAGCTCCAGATACCCTATCCGCCCGGCCAACGATTGAGCGGTGTTTTTGAGGAGGTCATAAGAGGCTGAGCCTAAAAGAAGCAGTCGGCCAGGTTGGCGGTCGCGGTCAATTAGCCCGCGTAACTCTGAAAAAAGATCGGGCAGTCTTTGGATTTCATCCAGTATGACTGTTTTTTCAAGATTGTTTTCGAGGAATAGTCCACGTTCGCCGATTTTAGCGCGATCAACCGGATTTTTTAAATCAAGGTAAACAGAAGGTTTTGCCAATTTGGGCTGAATGCTCCTAACCAAGGTCGTTTTGCCCACTTGGCGAGGTCCCAGCAAAGCGGTAGCAGGAAAGTTTGCATGATGAAAAAGCAGGGTCGGTTCTAAGTTTCGAGAGATCATACAGCGCAATTATTCCCACAAATTTAAAATGTGATTTTATATTTGCGGGAATAAATTTATTTTATTCAAAGAACTCAGCCCAGTCTGCCGAGACACTTTAAATATTATTTATTCACACGTTCCTAACTTGAACCTATTGGTGGAACAAGTTCAGAATTCAACAACAATTCGCCTGATTTTCACAAAAGAAATGACCGCCAGACTGAGCACAAAAAACACGGCCAAAGCCATCACACTGTTGCGCATGCTTCCGGTGATTTGTTCCACAAAACCAAAGGTAAAAGTGCCAACAACGGTTGAAACCTTGTCCATTACGTCATAAAAACTAAAATAGGAGGCCGTGTCGGGGGTGTTTTCTGGCAAAAGTTTGGCGTAGGTACTGCGTGACAAGGATTGGATTCCGCCCATGACCAGGCCAACTCCAGCGGCTAAAAGGTAAAAATCCAAGCCCGTTTGTACAAAATATCCCACGATGCAAATGGCTGTCCAAATGAGGAGCATGGTCACGATGGAGAACTTATTGCCTTTTTTACCCGAAAGTTTTGCCGATGCCAAAGCCCCACCAATAGCAACGATCTGAAGTATTAACACCAAGAAAATCAGTCCTGTAGAGGAAAAATGCAATTCCTTTTCCGCAAAAGTAGCCGCGAGAAAAAGCACCGCTTGTACGCCGGCATTGTAGCAGAAAAATGCGATGAGGAAGCGCATGGCATTCGGGTTTGCGCGAAGGTTGCGCCAAGCCTTGCGGAGTTCCTGATACCCTTTCCCAAGCAGGTTTTCTACGGGTTTTGCGGGGCGATCTTCTGGCAGCCGGCGAAGCGGAATTTGGGCGAAACCAATCCACCACAGCCCCACCATAACAAAGGCCGTTGGCACCGCGCGAAGCCCATCAGAAAAGCCGAACCAACCATAGTTCATGATGACGATTAAATTGGCTACCAATAAAATAACACTTCCAATAAACCCATAGCTGAATCCTTTGGCGCTCACGTCGTCATAGCGGTCTTCTGTGGCGATGAGGGGCAAAAACGAATTGTAAAATACGATGCCGCCCGCAAAACCAATGGTTGCCAAAATAAAGCCCACCACCCCGACCCAAAGCGTAGGCATCCCCGTGAAAAACAGCAGCGAAAAGCAAGCCAGCGCACCCAGTGTGGTAAAGAACCGCAGGAAAACCTTTTTTCTGCCCCCATAATCGGCAATGCCAGAGAGTATGGGAGAAACCGCGGCGATGATAAGATAAGCAAGCGCAATGCTCCAGGCATACAAGGTGCTGTCGGACATTCGGAGCCCGAGTACGTTCACGGTATCGTCGGTTAACGTAAGAAAATAACCTGGGAAAATGGCGACCGTAATGACCAGCGCATAGGCTGAATTGGCCCAATCAAAAATAGCCCAGGCATTGATGGTGCGCGGGTTGTTCATGCCGGAGGCAGGGCTGACTTCCATAAGGGATATTTTTTAAGCTATACCATTCGTATGATAAACGGTAAAATGCAAAACCACTTAGTTTTACATTTTCCTGTTCTCCGGCTTTGCGGTTTATCATGGCCTGGAGCACTCACTCCACCACCACCTCGTCCACAAAAAGCCAGGCGCCGTTGGTAGCACCAGGCTCGTCTTTCGGGATAACACCGTAAGTTTTTGCCACGAATTTGAGGTATCGTCCTTTGGCATTGGGCGTTTCTATCACCACGTTTTCCACCGTGGCGCCTTCCAATGCGTCGGCATCTATTGCTTTGGAGCTCAGGAGTTTGAAATTGGCGCCATCGTCCGAGATATACACTTCTGCGCTTTTTGGAGGCCAAATCCAGGAAGCCTTGGCATTCACGAAATTGAATGAGACCTTGCCAAATGCGGTGGCTTGGCCAAGGTCTATCACTGGGTCAATGTCATGGTTTACGAGGCCGATCCAGTTGTTCCAGGTTTTGATCCCGCCCGTCACACCATTGGTCAGCGCATGTTCATCACCGCCAGTGTATTGGTCGGGTTTGCGCGGCATGGTATAGGATTTGCCGATGGCTTTGTGTATAGTGTACTGTACAGTCATAGCCTTCCCAAGTGCTTTTGATTTACCAAAAATCGCTGCTTTCAGCGTTGTGGTTTTAGTGATGGGTATGGGCGAAACGTACTTGGGCGCATTGAGCGAAGGTGGCTTCCCATCGCTGGTATAGCGAATTTCCAGGGCGGGGTCGTTGGATTTTAGGGTTACTTTGTTGTTTGAAAACGAAGCCGTTACGTCGTAAAAACTTCGGGCAAACTTCAGCCCTGCCGCATCAAGTCGGGTCATGTGGGGCTGAATGCGCTTCACAAAATCCGTCCAATTTCGCTTTTCTTTGGCCGACCACACCGCTTCTGCCAGCGCACAGGCTCGTGGGAAGGCCATGTATTCTACCTGTTCGGATTTGGGCATATATTCCGTCCATACATTGCCTTGAGCGCCCAGGATGTGTTTGGCCTCTTGGGGCGAAAGTCCTTCGGGTATCGGCTCATAGCTGTACGCTTTTTCGAGCGTGGTAAGCCCACCAATGGCTGTTGGTTCTGTTGCCGGATCGCTTTGGTAATGGTCAAAATAGCAGTGAGAACCCGGCGTCATGATGGCATCATGCCCGGCGCGGGCTGCTGCAATGCCACCTTCGGTTCCGCGCCAACTCATCACGGTAGCCGTGGGAGCCAAACCACCCTCCAGTATCTCATCCCAGCCGATGATTTTACGGTTGTGCAATGCGAGTGTTTTCTCCATACGTCGTATGAAATAACTTTGGAGTTCGTGCGCGTCCTTCAGCCCTTCGTCCTTCATGCGTTTTTGGCATTTTGGGCAGGCTTCCCAGCGTGTTTTGGGGCATTCATCGCCACCAATATGGATGTAGGTACTGGGGAACATCTCGCAAACTTCTGCCATCACATCATCCAGGAAGGCAAATGTTTGATCGTTGCCTGCACAAAAAACATCCTCAAAAATGCCCCATTTTGTGGCCGCTTCATAAGGGCCTCCGGTGCATCCCAGATCGGGGTAAGCTGAGAGCGCAGCCAAAGCGTGTCCCGGCATCTCTATTTCGGGAATGATCGTGACAAAGCGCTTTTTGGCGTATTCTACAATGTCCTTGATTTCTCGCTGGGTATAAAAACCGCAGTATTTTTTTCCGTCGAAACGATGCGGCATATCATTGTAATGGCCGAGCAGGGTTTCCTTCCTGCACGAAGCCGTACGCTGGAGCTCGGGGTATTTTTTGATCTCGACGCGCCAGCCCTGATCGTCCGTTAAGTGCCAGTGGAAGGTGTTGAATTTGTGCATCGCCAGCATATCAATGTATTTTTTGACAAAAACAGGCTGGAAAAATTGTCGGCTCACGTCGAGGTGCATTCCTCGGTAAGCAAATCTGGGGGCGTCTTGGATGAGGCAACACGGGGCGACCCATTTCACACTGCCGTAGCTGTGGGTACCACCAAATTCGGTGGGCATAATCTGGCGCAAGGTTTGCACGGCATAAAAAGCCCCGGCAGCCGTTTTGGCTCGTATAATTACCGCATTGGACTTGACTTCCAAAACATACCCCTCATCGGTTGTAATGCTGGGGTCTGGAAGGAAATAGATGGAATTGCCTTTGGCTTCTTTGAATTTTTTAAACGGCTGGCTCACCAATCGGTAGCCTGTGCTGGTAGCCGTCATCGCCATGAAGTACTGGGCTGGTAGTTCCCAGTCCGCCTGAGCTTCCGGCGTATAAATCCGGGTATCTTTTTTTAGGGTGAACACTCCTTTCCGAGCCTCCATTTTTTGGGGCAATGGAACAATATTGAAAGGGTTGGGGGCGGGTTGGCAATTGACAAAAAGGGGGGAGAAAACTAAGAGGGCCCAAAATCGTGATTTCATACAGTGGTTATCGTCTATTTGCCCGCAAGATAAAACCCCTTGTCAAGTCAAAATCAAATTTCTTGAAGGGTAAATTTACCCTCCTCAGCCTCGCGTACGTCATCAATCTGCCAAATCTCCAATTATCTCCCCTGTTTTGATGAAATTTCGACAATTTATCTGACTTTTGAACCAAACAAAAAACTAAGAATTAATAAATAAGCGAATGACAGGGGCCAACAACAAACTAAACACCCTCAAAATCGCTTCATTTAAGACTATTTACGGTAGGAAGAATACCAACGGCGCAAGGAAAAGTCCTTGTGCCGTTTGGTTTTTTTAAGGCTAACAAATCACCGCTCCTTCCTGGTTCACCAGCGAAATGTAAATCTGACTCTCCAAATTGTGTTTTGCAAAAGCCTTTTGCATGGCGGTGCTCACGTTTTCAGCCACCAAACTGTTGGCACAAAGTGCAAAAACCGAAGGTCCAGCCCCTGAAATGCTACAGCCCAAAGCACCTTCGAGCATAGCGGCTTCTTTAACATCATAAAACCCTGGAATCAACGCAGCCCGTTGCGGCTCTACGATTTCATCCCGAAGACTGCGACCTACGAGACTCAGGTCGCCGTTAAAAAGGCCCAGTACAAAAGCCGCTAAATTGGCACTTTGGTGTATGTGCTTTTCCATGGACACTTCAGGTTTCAACATGGCCCGGGCTTCGCGCGTCAACAATTCCATTTTGGGATGTAATACCACAACATTTAATCCCCGTGGCACATGAAGCCGATGAACATCAAGCGTGGCATTGTCTCGAATCAACATGATACCGCCCAACAGCGACGGCACAATATTGTCGCCTTGTGAGCCTCCAGAAGCCACTTGTTCGCCCGCCCAAGCAAAAGGCAGGAGTTCACGCTTGCTTAGTCCGGTACGCAGCAATTCGCTCACGGCCAAAGTAGCCGCCGCCGCACTGGCTGCACTACTGCCCAGCCCGCTGTTGATGGGCATTTTTTTGTGTATCTCGAGTTCGATGCCGCGCCCAGTCTCGCCGAGGTGTTGGAGTAGGCACAGGACTGCTTTACCCGCCGTGTTAAGCTCCGGTTCGTACGGAAGTTTGCCCGCCGCGCCTGTTATTTTTGTGATGCGCAGGCCAGGAGTATCGCTCTTTCGGGCGATGACCTCATCGCCGGGGAGTTCAATGGCGAGTCCCATAATGTCGAAACCGATGCCGATGTTGCCTACGGAGGCTGGGGCGAATGCTTTAATTCCCAAGGTGTCGCGGGATTTGAGTCAGCCAGTAGTGTGGCTGGGATAGGTGAACGGTTTGTTAATCAGTTAATATCAACCGATGAGCCCCCCCGCCTTCACCCCTGCCCACCAAGACTCGGCAGGCGGAAAGGCTATGGCGGATAAACGGGGAATGCCGCAAAGATATTCAGGAATAAAAAAAAGCGGCAAGAATGACTTGCAGAAAGTCATTCGCGCCGCTTTTATATTTGCCCGGAAATATTTTGATCTCCGAATATCTAAAATTAACTGTGGAGGCTGTTAAACGGCCTCATTTCTTCGCCCAGCCAGTTGATGTTCCATTCGTCTTTGGGGAGAAGGATATGTTTGGCTTGACGTGTGACTTTTCGGCGAAGGTAGGCAACGGCCAATCGAGGGGATTTGTGCCAGATACGGCGGAACTTACTGATGCGGGGTGCGGTCATAATAGAATAGTTTTTGTACGTTTATCGGAAATTGGGTTAAATAACTGATTACTAAGTCACTAACGAGGTTTCAACCCAAAAAGTTTTATGTTTCAAAAGTATTTTTGGTTAAAATTTTGAAATGACGCAAATCAGCCAAAAAAGTAAAAAGCGTGGTAGATTATGCCGTAAAGGCCATGAAACGTAAACCAGAATTAGGAATAGATTGAACAACTTTTAAAAAGTTGTCAAATCTCACCCTCGCCCTTCAAACAGCCTGCTTACCTTCGCCGCCCGAAATACTGCAAATTATGAGCCAAATCCTTTCCATCGTCATACCAGCCTACAACGAAGAGCGCACCATCCACCGCATTTTGGACAAAGTGAAGGCTGTGGAACTGATCGGAGGCTTCCAAAAAGAACTCATCATCACCAACGATTGCTCCCGCGACGACACCGAAGGGGCCATCCACCGCTACATGGAGGCGAACCCCGAGCTAAACATTCGCTATCTCAAGCACGAGGTAAACCAAGGCAAAGGCGCAGCGCTCCATACGGGTATCCAGCACGCTTCAGGCGATTACATCGTCATTCAGGATGCGGATCTGGAATACGACCCGAACGAATACAATATCCTGCTCAAGCCCATCCTGGATGGATTTGCCGATGTGGTGTTCGGATCTCGTTTTATGGGTGGAAGGCCGCACCGCATCTTGTTTTACTGGCACAGCATCGGCAACAAGTTCCTGACCAACCTTTCCAACATGTTCACCAACCTGAACCTGACGGACATGGAAACCTGCTACAAAATGTTCCGCGCTGATATGCTCAAGGGCCTCCCCCTGCTCGAAAAACGCTTTGGCTTTGAGCCGGAAGTAACCGCCAAAATAAGCCGAGTGCCGGGAGTACGCATTTACGAGGTGGGCATTTCCTACTATGGCCGTACTTACGCCGAAGGGAAGAAAATCGGGCCGGCAGATGGATTTAGGGCTATTTATTGTATTTTGAAGTATAATCTTTGGGCGAAGTAGGGCGAAATTTATTTCGCCAACAGAAACGAAATTTATTTCGACTACCTGGGCGAAATGAATTTCGCCCTACACTTCTCCATCAAATATTCCGGCGCAGCCACCACCTTCTTTGTTTTTGAGTCAAAAAAGCAAAGCCGCACCCTGCCCGCGTTCACGAGTTTTTTCTGCTCGTTGAATATCTCCACATGAAAAGTGATGTACTCGTCCGGCAATTCGCGAATCTCGGTGCGCACGGTGAGCAGGTCGTCGTAGTAGGCCGGGCGCACAAAGCGCATTTCGAGGCTCATCACGGGCAGCCAGATTCCATACACGTCTTCTAACTCCTTGTAAGTCAAGCCTAAGGAACGGATCGTCTCTACACGGCCCACCTCAAAATATTGGGCGTAATGTCCGTAGTAGAGGTAACCCATCTGGTCAGTCTCTCCATAGCGGACTCGGATTTGTGTTTCGTAAGCGTACATTTTTGGACGTTGGATATTGGACGTTGGACATTGGACATTGTCAAACCTCCTCCCGCTCTATGGGACAAGTCATACAGTGGCTCCCGCCCCTTGCCCGCGATAGTTCGTTGGAAGGAATGGTAATGATCGTGTTCTCTACTTTTTCGGGATCTACTTTGCCGTTCTCGATGTCGCGGATCATTTTTTCTGCGCCGACTACTTTGTAGCCAAATTCCTTAAATGCCATCTCGGTCACCGGATTGCGATCGTAAGTAACAGCCACGCCAGGTTTGAGGGCTACCAGATTACATCCATCCGTCCATTGCTCTCGCTCCTGGTAAGGTGTTTCGCCGCGTCCGGCCCAGATGAATTCCATCTTTGGGTTTACCTCTGCTTTCAGGAAATCCACGATACTCGGGTATTCCAGTTCCTCGCCCGTGTGTCGGTGTACGTCCACGTATGAACCAAGTCCGTCTTGCACAATAGGCTTGAAACCAACCACATGGTTGTGGTTGATCTGCGTGAAAATCGTGTCAATGTGCATATAAGTGCGTTCGGCAGGGATGTTCACCTGAACGATATTCTTGATGATACCCTTTTCAAAAAGGTAGTTCTTGAGCATCTCAAAAGCGTAGTTGTTGGTGCGCTCGGAGTTTCCAATAAGCAGGTAATCCTTGTGAAACATCATCACGTCGCCTCCTTCGATGCTGATGGTTTCGCCGCGTTTGTTGGGCGGGAATTTGTCTACGCGGTTGAGGTTGATGGTTTTGCCATCCGCCTTGAGTCGGCGGAACACGGGGTGACTGGAGAATATGAGTCGGGTGAGGAAGTTTTCGCGGAAGCGGGCTTCTTTGGCAGCTTTGGTAATGATGACATGTTCTTTCACGGTCACCGCCAAATCGCGCGTAAAAATGAGGTTCGGGATGGGGTCGAATAGGATTCTGTCTTCCGGTTCGAGGTAGCCAGTAATCAGTGTATCAGCCAATTGCTCGGGCGAAAGGCTGGCGAGGCGGGGGATGAATGAGTACGGAAGTTCCTCAAAATCAACGATTTTATTGATGATTTCGTAGCGGCTTTCTTCATTGCGGCAGCTTTCGGTCAGCAAGTCGCCCACTTCCAGCACGTTTTCTTTCCCGATGAAAGCACGAAGCACGTTCACAAAAATATCGTGCTCGTCTTGCATGTTCGGCAAGTGTACGATGTCATCGAAGAGTAGTTCTTCGGCGCGTTTGGGGGTGATACGGGCGATGCCCTCGTCGGGGCGGTGCACGATTACTTTTTTGAGTTTTCCGATTTCGGAATCTACGTAGATGCGGCTGTTCGCGTCCATAAAATTTTTGATGGTGAGCGTTGGTTGGGCTAAGTCACTGACCCGCCTTCGCCCCGAGGACTCGGGGCATCGGCGGGTAAAAGCGTGCAAAAGTAGCGGGAATTATTGGTCGGGCCACCACGCTTTGTCGAGGGAAAATCATATCCATGTATGTGCACAGCTTCAGCGGTTCAAGCGCACGCTAAAAAGAGGCGCTATTCCGAAAAACGTCCTACCTTACCTTCTTTTTTCGGAAGTCGCAGTCTCGATTTTGGGATGGGCGACTTCCGTTTTTTTTGGGGAAGGGATGTCAGCACAATCGCATTTAGGAACGCGGCACCAATAACTTAGGCATTGATCTATTACCACCAATTCATATAATCCCCCATTCATACATAGAAAAAAACAGAGGACACTTTCAACACTTTGCAAAATTTATATCACAATAAAAACCCAATACACTCCTCAAACAGAATTTAAGAAACGAATTGCGATATTTGCAAAAGATAATTTTTACCTTTGTGCTTTCATTTGAAAACAAAAGCCGCTATTCGTGGTTTTTATTTTCTTTTTCATTCTCATACCGGCATTGGGTAGCAATTGACATTAGGCGTTTGGTTTCTGTGGCAGGGAGCAATATAACACCGTGCAAGTCAAACAGTCCCATCGCCCTAACGTACTTTTTCAATGTCTGCATTCAAGACGCTCGGCATCGCCGAGGACCTCTTGCAGGGAATCACAGCCATGGGCTTTGAAACCCCTACCCCTGTTCAAGAAATGGTCATCCCCGTCGCCCTAGAAGGTGACAACGACATCATTGCCCTCGCCCAAACCGGCACCGGCAAAACCGCCGCTTTCGGCCTCCCACTCCTTCAACGTATTGACCCCAAAGAGCGCACCATCCAGGCGCTCATCATGTGTCCCACCCGCGAACTTTGTGTTCAAGTGGCTGGCGATCTGGTCAATTATTCCGAACACGCCCACCAATATAAGGTAGTGGCAGTGTACGGTGGCGCTGGCATCGAAGGCCAAATCCGGCAAATCAAGGCCGGAGCTCAAATCGTGGTAGCCACTCCAGGCCGACTCATGGACCTCATTACCCGCAAAGCCATCAAACTTGAAAGCGTGCGTCGTGTAGTGCTCGACGAGGCGGATGAGATGCTCAACATGGGTTTCAAAGAGGCCATTGACTTCATACTATCTGAAGTAGTGGATCGAAAATCCATTTGGCTTTTTTCGGCCACCATGCCCAGAGAGGTGCGCACCATTGCCAATACTTACATGAAAAACCCGCACGAGCTTAGCGTGACCGGGAAAACCCAGACAAACGAAAACATTGAGCACATCTATTATGTGTACCGTGCCGACGACCGCTACAACTCCCTCAAACGGGTAGTTGACGCACTTCCAGGCATCTACGCGCTCATTTTTTGTCGCACCAGGATCGAGACCAAAGAAGTGGCCGAACAAATGGTACGCGATGGCTATAACTCCGACGCGCTTCACGGTGACCTCGCCCAGGCCGACCGCGACCGCGTGATGCAGCGTTTCCGCGAAGGTAATCTTCAACTCCTCATTGCTACCGACGTGGCAGCACGTGGATTGGACGTGAGCAACATCAGCCACGTTATCAACTACGGTTTGCCCGACGAAATCGAGGTGTACACCCACCGTTCTGGCCGTACAGGCCGCGCTGGCAAAACGGGCGTGAGTATCACCATTGTGACGCCAAAATACGAGGAGAGAATCCGTCAGATAGAGCGGAAAACAAAGGCGCCCATCGTCAAAAAGATGCTCCCGACCGGCATGGAAGTCTGTGAAGCCCAACTGTTCAATATAATCAAAGGCATCCATGAACAGGAGGTACACCACGCTGACATTGAGCCTTATATGGAGCGTATTCAGGAAGAACTAAAGGATTTGAGCAAGGAAGAACTCATCAAGCGCTTTGCCAGTGTGGAGTTCAACCGATTCCTTTCTTATTACCGCAGTGCGCCCGATATCAACATCTACCCCCGTGGCGACAAACGTGCCGCACGGCCTTCCGCTATCCCGAATACGGGTGCTGCAGCAGGCACGGTTCGCTTGTTCGTCAGTGTCGGTGAGATGGACGGGGTAAACAAAAAAGATTTCCTCATTCTGCTCGACCGCTCCTTTGGCGTACCGAGCCGCGCCATCGGACAGATTGATGTGAGCCGTACGCATTTGCACTTTGACCTCGACGCGGCTTATGTGGCCGTGGTTCGCCAGGGTTTGCCTGAGTTCACGATCAATGGTCGCCCCATCCGTGTGGACGATGCTTCTGAACGCGAAAGAGGACCCGGCAGGAGAGAAGACAAGGTGTTTGAGAAATGGGATCGGAAGCCGAAGAAGGGCGGCAAGAAGGGGAAGTGGTAATTATTTCCCGCCTACGCCAAGGCTTCGGCGGGTAAAATAGCAAGTTTCAAAACCAGCGGGCATTTCGTTTTAAGGAACGGTGTCAAAATAACTTTCCAATTTCAGGCCTATTATTTTGGCGTTAGCCAACTATCTTTTGAGGCTAATAGTGGGGATATTTAACGAAAAAGATAGGATGGATGGCGGCAAAAGAATGGCATCAAATTGGGAAGTTATTTTGACACCGTTCCTAAGACGGGGTGCCCGCTTTTATTTGGTTATAAATTTTAAATCAGCCATACATTTACACCCTATCATGCTAAAAATCTAAAACCAAATTTTCAGGAAACATGAAACAATACTTCTTCACGACTCTGCTCGGAATCGCAACGCTTTTCTGCCTCCCTTTTTGCAGCGCACAGAAAACCACCAATACAAGCGTGGAAGGAGAAACCGCACTCGCTAGGCAACAAATCCTGGATGAGGTAAGCGAAGGAAATACTGAAACAGCGCTGCACATGCTGACGGATGCCGGTTTTGAGGATATAGTGTTGTTGCAGTCACGCTTTGATGCGGCGCAAAAGCAGTTCTCCCTGGGCTTGATTGACTATGAAGAATGGTCGCGCACACAAGCGCAAATCAATTATGCCATCTTGGAAGTAGCCCCGAAGGCTGAAAACAGCAAATCCGCGGCAGTTATCCTTGGAGACAAAATAACAAACCTGGTGGAAACAGGCCAACTCGAAGATGCTTTGCGACTGCTTTCTCCAGCCAAGCCGGATGATGTCGCGCTATTAATGGCACGAATGAAAACGGCAGAAAAATATAATAAACTGGGATTAGTGGATGCCGAAAATTTGGCTCGCATTAAAGCGCAAATCAGTTACGCTATTTTGGAATTGATGAAATAGCTGCGAAGCTGACAGTACAGAGATTATTTCCTTGTCGGGGTTGGCACCTCTACCACAAATGAAAACCAATTCTCTGATGAATGGTTTGAAAAGCCGCTTCCGAGCAGGTTTACTGCCATGCAACAGGTCATCCTTTTGCCCTGCTTGGACTTCCCTTGTTCTACATACAAGATGTCAAGCCCAGCGCTGGGCTTGATATCATCTGGAGAGCAGGGAGGAAGACCACGCGGGGCTGAAAGAGTTAGACATGGGTAATCTTCCTAAATTTATACGCCTTCTATCGCAAGCCAAAACTGATTCATAAAAGGGTTTCGAAGTGCTTCCATAAATTCTCCAAACCGCAAACCCGGACATTTTCTTCCAGCGGATAATCCACGTTATGTGGCAAGACAATAAAAGCGGGCGGGTTGCCCAAATCTGACAATGCAATGCGGTTGCCTTTACTCAAAGTCGGATTGGCCGACATCTTGATTTCAATCGCTACGGCAGGCTTGTTACCCCGCACCAGCACGAGGTCAATTTCTGAACCATCCTTCGTTCTATAAAAATAAGGCAAGATGTTTGGCGGCAAATTGGCGATGACTTGTTGCAATACATAACCTTCCCAGGACGCGCCGGCAATCTGGTTGCCAAGCAGTTGATTGTTGTTGGAAATACCCGCCAATTGGTGAAGCACGCCGCTGTCACGAAAATAAACTTTGGGAGTTTTGACCAGCCGCTTGCCTACGTTGGCATACCAAGGCTGCAAAAACCGAATAAAATAGGCACTTTCAAAATAGGCCAAATAGCGCTTCACAGTGGGTATGGTAAGCCCCAGAGAATTGGCCAATGTCGCCTGGTTTAACATGTTTCCATGAACGCCGGTCATCATTTGCAACAAGGTCCGCAAGATTTGCGATGGGGCAGACAAACCAAATTGCGGTAAATCCCGCTCAATAAAAGTAATGATGAAATCTTGCAGCCATTGGAAAGCCAATGCCTCCTCTTCGGCAAAAAGCGCAGGTGGAAAGCCGCCCCGCAACCAGTTTTTTTTGAAATCGCCGTCAGGGAGTTCCTTTGCGTGAAATGGCGTGAGCTCGAGGTAGGAAATCCGGCCCGCAAGTGTCTCGGAACTTTGCCGGAGCAGTTCGGGAGAGGCAGAACCCAAAATTAAGAAACGACCGGGCTCGCGGCGCTGGTCAACCAATGAACGAAGCAGTGGGAACAATTCTGGTTTGCGCTGCACCTCGTCTAAAACAACCAGGTTCTCCTCGTTTTCTTTTAAAAACAGTTCGGCGTTGCGCAATTGGTTCAAATCGGAAGGAAGTTCCAGGTCGAGGTAAATGGTTTTTCGACCCAATTGCTGCACGATGGATTTCGCCAGGGTTGTTTTGCCGGCCTGCCGAGGCCCCGTGATGCCCACCACAGGGAAATTATTCAACCTTTGAAGCAGGCTTGGTTCAATATTACGCGGGTAGATCATCGTTTTTTCCAGACAAATCTAAAGTAAAATTTTAGATTTGTCTGGAAAAGTTTTGAAACACACAAGATCCGTAGATTGGGAACCAGTGTGACTTTTAGGATGTTTCGCTCATTGGGTTTGCCGGCATAGTCGGCTGGAATAGCATGTCACGAAGTTGAAACTTCGCGCCAGCACGCGTTGGGCTTGAGTTTTGTGGCAGTTTGGTGCAAGCAGGGCAGAAGAGCTGCTTAAGACCAATCCCGCCGCACTTTGATCCTGGGTCCAAGTGCAACTCACATGAGTGCCAAAATACCGAATGGCTGCAAATTGAAGGATTATCTACAAGCATTGAGTACTACAACAATTAACCCTCACCCCTTCCGCCCCTTCAAAACAGCAAACTCAATCAACCCCCGCCGAAATCCCTGCTGCATATACCGCATCGCCCAGGCGCCTTTAATGGTCGGCCAACCTGCCCGCAAAAGTCCGCCAATACTGCTCCAGCGCAGGGCCGTTTTGATCACCGCATGCCAGAAAGGTTCCACGGCGCGACTCCAGTCTAAGGACTTGACTTCGGTAAAACCTGCTTTTTCCGCATACTCCACCAGAGCTGACCGGGAGACCATGGGGGGCAAATGGTAGAGTTTGCCAATTTTATCCAGCAGCCTTTGATCCCGCTCACTCAAACCGGGCGGTACCTGGCGGTGACACCAGGTAGCCATCAGGAAATGCCCGTCAGGGCTCAGAACATCATAGAATATGTTGAATAACTGCTGTTTATCCCGGATATGCTCCGCGCTTTCCATTGACCAGACCAGGTCGAAAGGGCCATCGGCAGCGTTCAGCGTCATCATGTCGCGCACCTGAAACTGAACCTGATTTTCCAGTCCTGCTTTTTCCGTGTATTGCCGCGCCTGCTCGGCTTGTACGGTGCTCAGGGTGAGTCCCAGTGCCGCGCTGTCAAAGCGTTTGGCCAGGTAGCGCGCACTGCCGCCCACGCCGCAACCAGCGTCCAAAATCTGCCGGGCATGATTTACACCGCCCCAATGCAGCATCTCTTCCACCAGATCCACCTGGGCCTGCCGGTGGTCCTTGCGTTCCGACCCGTCCGCGCCATAGTAGCCGTGGTGCATGTGTTCCCCCCAGGTATCCAGCCAGATCGGGGTAGAACGGTCGTAAAAGTGCTTGATCTGTTGATTGAGTGTGTTTTCCATTGGCACGTTTTAAAGTATCCACCAGATGATGCCCGCAATTAATAAAACGAGGCCGATCAGCACTGCAATCTGATGACCATTCAGGCCTTCACGGTATTCAGGTGGCAGGTCCGTTTTCGGGCCGAAAGCCTGGCGGAGATAGCCCAGTAATGCGGCAGGTATAAAGATAAAACCGGCGGTCGAACCCACTAAAATGCGCCAAAAGAGTTGCAGGCGGCGTCCGAGCGTCATTTTTTCTTCTGTAATTTCCGGCAAGGGGGCAGTAGACGCGGCAGGAGATACACCAGCAATTGGTTTTTTCCCGGCAATGGCAATCCCGTATTCTGCTTTTCCGCGAAACCATTGCGGACGCACATAATGCACCTGAATGTCGGTGAAACCTGCTTTATGGTACCAGTCACGGTACTCCTGATCTTTTGGGAACAGCATCCAGGTATTGGCGGCCCAGCGGCCCAGTGCATTTTCCGGTTCCAGCGGACCCACCATTAAGGCCACGCCACCCGGTTTGATCACCCGGTAAGATTCGGCTATTCCCTGCTGCGGATTCGGCCAGTATTCGATGCTTCCCGCAGATACATAGCGGTCGAAATGATCGGTCGGGAAAGGAATATTTTCTGCGTCGCCCAATTGAAACGTACAGCCCTGCAAATCAGCCTTACGTTTGGCTTTTGCCATCTGGTGCGGACTCTGATCCACACAGGTGACCTGGGTAGCAGGTATATGGCGGACAATTCCTTGTGTGGTAAAACCGGTACCTGAGCCTACGTCAATTACTTTAAGTGCCGGATTGTTCAACTGGGCAAGTTCAAGCGATTCGTCGCGCATTTTCGGTGTCCAGAAAAGCGGATTGACTAATTTATCATAAAAATTGGACAGGTACCAGTAAAACCAATAGGCTTCTTTTTTGTGTTGGATCAGGCGCATAACAAGAAATTTAGGATAAAACATGGTTGGTCGAAACCAATCTGTGAAGATAACATCCTGCTTTGTTCATTGTTGATAGGCAGGAAAAAAGTTTCTGGGTAATAGAATTCAGCCTATTTTTGTTCAAAATTATCCCCCTATGGGCAACTTCCATTCGCATCAATCCATTCGAATCCAAAACCGCTGGTTCATCGGTGCTGAGACGGAATTCAAGCCGAGCCGCCGTTTGACGGACGCTGAACTCATGGAGTTTTGCGCTGAAAACCCTACGCTCCGTGTCGAAATGGACAAAAATGGAAAACTCATCATTATGCCACCTGTTGACTATGACGGCGGAATCGCTAAAAGCAATGTGCATGGGTACCTGTTTATTTGGTGGCAACAACATCAAAAAGGTCAAACATTCAGCCCCATTACTGGATTCAAACTCCCCGATGGCGCCATCCGCTCTGCCGACGGCGCTTGGGCATCGGATGAAAAAATTGCGGCGATTACCCCAGCACAGCGCAAAAAGTTTGCTCCCCTTGTCCCCGATTTTATCATCGAGATGCGCTCCTCAAGCGATCGAATTGGCAAATTGAAAAAGAAAATGACAGACATTTGGTTGGCCAATGGTGTGCGTTTGGCTTGGCTCATTAACCCGAAAACGAAGAAGGCCTACATCTACCGTTCAGGACAGGCCGTGGAAGAGATCTCTGGTTTCGACCGCTCACTTTCGGGCGAACAAGTCTGTCCTGGTTTTGAATTCGATTTGCGAAAGGTGATTTGAAGCAAAGGCCGCCTACTTCTCCGCCTCCACCTTTATATGCCTCAACACCCGCTCATGGATTTTATGCACTATAAAATCGCTCCAAAGTGTCCAATAAATAGTCGGCTTTATTTTGTTGTAATACCAGGTGGTTCCTTCTAACAAAGTGTGCCCATTGGGCAACGGAGTGAGTTTAAACTGGCCTTTTTGGGAAACAAGGTGGTCGGTGGACTGCCCGCAAGTTTTCGGGTTACAATTTCCCAACCGATCAAAAAGCCTATCCAATTGAAAAACAGCCCAATAGGTGCCGCCATGATGATACAGATGATGCCTTCCAAAGCAAAAGCCAAAAGCCCGCCACAGAAAATCAACATGGTCAAAAAGGTAATGTTGCGGCAACTGCGCTTGGTTACCTCGTTTTTGTAGGCAAATAAAATGGTCGAGGAAGCACCCATTACCAAAGGCAGCCAGATAAATATCCCCAGTGCGTAGTCTCTGAAAACATTGGTTGCGAGATAGGAAAATATCCAAGCAAAAATGCAGGTGATGCCCGCTGCCAGGTATTCTCTGGGGATGCTGTTTTGTTGGTTGGTTGTCATTGCGGTGTGGTTTGATTGTCCCTACTTCTGGCTCGCCTCGTACAAAAAATCCTTTTCCTCCTGACTCAAACTCTCATATCCCTGCGCTTTTATCTTGTCCAGAATAGCGTCTAGTTTTTCCTGAAAAGACACGTCGTTCGCATCTGATTTCCCGCTGCCTTTTGCACCGCCAAACGTAGCGCGCATAGACGGGGCATTCTTGGGGCGATTGAATTTTGATCGAGGTTTGGAAGAAAAAAGTCCACCAAGCCAGGTAAAAAAGTTGTTGATTGGAATAGCCCAGTCCTTGCCATCCCTCAATTGATAAACGAAGAAACACCCGGCTCCAAAGCCCGCAATGTGCGCAGCATGTCCGCCCGCCGGATAGGTGCCCGCAATACCCACCAAATCAAGCAGCACAAGAATCAAAACGACGTATTTCACTTTCACACTTCCCAAGAACAACAGCGCAACCCGGTAATCGGGCGCAAGAATAAGGGCTGCCCCACCCAAAGCCATCACCGCCGCCGAGGCCCCGAGCGCGTAAGAACCTACGCTCAGGAAAAACTGCGCAGTAATCACATAAATAACCGCACCCACCAGCCCGCCAAACAAGTAGATTGGCAATATCCTGCGTTCGCCTACGAGATCACTGACAATGGTGCCAAATAGGTATAGCCCGATCATATTGTTGACCAAATGCCAAAAACTATCGTGCAGGAACATGTGGGTAGCAATACCCCAAAAACGCCAGGCTAGGGTACTCAAATCGGCATGGAGGGTCAAATAGCTCAGCATGGTATCGTACATCCCGCCTGCCGCACCCATTGTAAATATGCTCAGCGCCAAGTACACCAGTTTGATGGTGACAAACACCGCAAAATTGATCACCACGAGCTTGGTCACCATGTTCCCCGTTCGGAGGGAATATTGTAGGTCGTCCCAGATTGATTTGAATAAAGACATAGAATTGGTGCGATTGGTGCGATTGTTTCGATAGATTCGATTGGGCGATTGTTTCGATAGATTCGATTGGGCGATTGTCTATTGGCTATTCGAATCAATCGCCTAATCGCACCAATCGAAACAATTATTTAAACCTGAACCTTGTCCAATAGCCAATGAGCAAAAAGCCTGCGATTGCCCCGCCGAGGTGGGCAAAATGCGCAATCCCCGAGGCGGTGCCACTGACACCGAATATCAATTCCGCTCCGGCCATAATTGGCACGAAATACTTTGCGCGCATGGCAATGGGTGGAAACAACAACCGAATCTCCATGTTCGGGAAATTCAACGCAAACGCTACCATGATACCAAAAACCGCCCCGGATGCGCCCAACATAGCCCCATTAAAGGTAGCAGGATCAATGCCCATATTTCCCAGCTCCCACCATTGCACCCCCACATGCAGCGCCCAAGCGCCCAATCCACAAAAGAGGTAAAAAAACAAAAACCGCTGCCCCCCCCAAATCATGTCTACCATTGTGCCAAACCAATAGATCCCCAACATATTGAACAGCAAGTGCATTAAGCCGCCGTGCATGAACATGTGCGTGGCAATTTGAAACGGCTCGAAATGGGTTGAACCGGGCAAGAACGATGCGAGTGCCATTCGGCCCAAGGAATCGTAATCGCCCGTTTCGTAATTGAATTGCCCTTCACCGAGCAACAAATACGAGCCGATGAAAACCACCACATTGATAAGAATCAATTGGCCGGCTACGCCACGAAAAGGGATGTTGAAAAATGAATTGGACATAAGGTTACCCGAACTGTTTTTGAAGTTCTTCTAAATCAAATTGAATAAAACATTTGCGGCCCGAAGGGCTGTTGTAAGGCACAGCACAAGCAAAAAGCCGATCCACTAAATCCTGCATTTCTTGCGAAGTGAGCGAATGCCCCCGGCGCAGAGCGGCATTTCGCGCCATCGAACGCGCGAGGTTGTCGCGCGTACCAAGCTGGAGTTCCAGATTGCCTTTGTATTGTGTCAGCACTTTTTCCAGCAGTATTTCTTCTGCATGCCCGCCGCGAAGTTCTGCAGGCGATCCGTGGATAGCAAAAGTATTGCCGCCAAATTCCGCGATCTCAAAACCGAGCCTATTTACCTCCTCAATTATATCGCGGAGCAGGGCCGCATCGGCAGGGGTGAGTTCTATCGTTTTTGGGAAAAGGGCTTTTTGCGTGGCAATGGGCTGATTTTCAAGGGCCGCGAGGTAGCGTTCATAAAGTACCCGCTCACTTGCCGCCTGTTGGTCAATAAGCAAAAAGCCCGATTTCAGGTGACTCACTATGTACTGACCATGAATCTGATACGGTTCACGCTGACCCTTGGAAAAGTTCTCCGACTCGTCGTCCATTTCCAGTATCTGAATTCTTCCCGCCATAGCCGTAGGGGACGGCGGGTTGCCTAATTCTCCAGAAATCTGCGCCCCGCCCAACTCCCCTTGCAAAGGCGCACCATCCAATTCGCCAGCCGTTTTATCCCCAAAAAGTTGCAGCCCCTCGTACAGTTTTTGCCAGTGTTCAAGGTTGCTGGCGTGGCGGGCGGCATCTTCACCCGGCTCCGGTCGCGAAGGGCGGTAGGAGCCGACCGAATTGGCTTCGCGCTCTGGCCGTAGCACGGGAGCGGGAGTCAAACGTTGTTGAAAAGCAGGCTCTTGTTCAAAATCAAGGGTTGGCGTCACATTATGGCTGCCAAGGGCGTGGCGCACGGCCACTTTCAGGAAATTGTAGACCAGGCGTTCGTCGTCAAATTTGATTTCCTGTTTCGTGGGGTGTACGTTGATGTCCACGCTGGCCGGGTCTATATCCAGGAAAAGCACATAGAGCGGATAGGTTCCGGGAGGTAGCAGGTCCTCATAAGCGGACATCACCGCATGGTGGAGGTAATTGCTGCGGATGAAGCGTTTGTTCACAAAAAACAACTGCTCGCCGCGGGCTTTTTTGAAATAATCGGGCTTGCCGACAAAACCCGTGATGTGCAGGATGTCCGTTTCCTGCTCTGCTGGCACGAGTTTTTTATTGACGGCTTCGCCGAAAATCTTGACCACCCGCTGGCGCAAATTACCCGCCGGAAGGTGGTAAATTTCAGAATCGTTGTGGTGTAGGGAGAAAAAAACGTCGGGATTGGCCATCGCCACACGCTGGAATTCGTCCATGATGTGGCGAGTTTCCACGGGATCGGCTTTTAGGAAATTGCGTCGGGCAGGTACCGTGTAAAACAGGTTTTTAACAGAAATACTTGTGCCCTGGGGCGCTTGGCAGGCCTCTTGAACTTTCACGGTGGTGTCTTCCACCACGATGCGGGTGCCGAGTTCGTCGGTGGCGCGGCGGGTGCGCATTTCTACCTGCGCCACAGCTGCAATGGAGGCCAGCGCTTCGCCGCGGAAGCCCATGGTATTGAGGGCAAACAGGTCTTTGGCCTCGCGGATTTTGGAGGTGGCATGCCGCTCAAAACTCATGCGGGCGTCGGTTTCGGACATGCCGCAACCGTTGTCAATGACCTGTATGAGGGTTTTACCCGCGTCGCGGACAATGAGTTGGACTTTGGTCGCACCCGCGTCCACGGCATTTTCGAGCAACTCTTTGGCTACCGAAGCGGGGCGCTGCACCACCTCTCCTGCGGCAATCTGGTTCGCTACACTGTCGGGCAATAATTGGATGACGTCGGACATAGGGGGACAAAGATAGTGTAAGGGGGATTACGCGGATAATGCGGATTACGCGGATTTATATGACTGGGGCAGATTTTCGCGGATTTTTAGATTTTGCAATCCTCAAACATTCTTTTTATGGCTTTTTTCGAAAACACAAATTGCGAGTTTGGCAAAAGCCGGGATTTTACGGGCAAGGGATGATTTGACGGAATTGCCATTTTCGGCCCCCATGAACTGCGCAATGTCGTCATGTGACCAGCCAAGTGCTTTTTTCATCATCTTCAAGCGTTTTTTTCATTCCATTTCGGCACGTTCTTCCATTTTTTTGGTAATAAAATCAAACATTATCTTTGACACCGTTCCATGAACACGCTCGAAAAATCCGCGCAAATTCGCCCCCCTCCGCGTTACTTCACCACACTCACCCTAGCCCCGTCCACCAAATTCAACTGCCCCGTCACTACCACTTGCTCCCCTGGCTGAATACCGGAGGCCACTTCGATCCTATCGCCATAGATCCCACCCAGGGCGATAGCTCGAAGCACCGCGATGGAGTCGCCCTGCACCACATAGATTTTTGGCTCTTGCAGGCTTCCGGCAATGACCTTGCGCGGCAGGGTGAGGCCGGAACGGTGGGCATTAAAAGTAAATTTTGCTTTGGCGTGCATTCCTCCGCGGAGCAGGTTTCCTTTGGGGTTAATCACCTCAATCTCAACGTCGTAGTTAAAAGCGTTATCGGCGCGAAGGCCGATGTTTGTCACTTTTCCGGCAATGTTCAGGTTGGGAAAAACGTCGGCGCGGACGCTCACGCCCTGGCCTTTTTTTACGTTCAGCACGTCGCGCTCGGTCACTTT
>JBBQSW010000005.1:0-23341 GCA_038213575.1 Chitinophagales bacterium
CCTGCCACAGACCAGGTATAAGTGCTGTTTGTGTTATAGGTGGCCCAGAATGTGGCACCAGAATTTTCACAAACATTTGCGCATTGCGGACTGTCAACGGAGTCTGTAACGATAAAATCGTCCATTCTTATTAAAGAGCAATTCACTATGCGTTTTACATCGATTTTAACATCAGCAGCGCATTTCGAGATGGAGTCATTGCAGTTTGCGTAACGGTAAGTGTATTTGAGGGTTTCGCCGGCGCAAATATTCGCATCTGGCAAAAAACTAAGCGATCCATCCGCTGCCAGCCCGATACAAGGATAAATATCTACCCATGCTACATCCGGTTGGAAAGGAACCGGAAGGTTAAGTGAATCATTGTCCGTGACATTGAACACAATGGCCTGTCCAAGAATCACGGTAAGCGAATCATCTACTGCTTTGATGGGAAGTTGAGCGAAAGAAATTCCCGGGAAAAAAGCAAGTGCGACAAAAATAAAATTGGTAAATCGAGACTTCATAAGTTGATATTTTGAAAAGTTAAGAGTTTTGTTGTCACAAAAATGCGCTATCAACAATAAATTCAGAATAAAAAATGGATAAAAGTATGCCAGAAGACAGAAATAGATAAACGAATCAACACCCAGCCCATTCCGCTAGATTTCCCAACCTTTGCGCCGTTAGACTCTATCTTCAATGGCAAAAAAAATACTTCAATTCCTTCTTTTCCTTGGCATCGGGGTTAGCATCATGGCTTGGGTGTTCAGCAGCCAGAACGCTGCGTTCCAGGAGCAATGCCGCTTAGACGGCACCCCTGCGGATCAATGCAGCCTGGCAGACAAACTCTTGCACGACTTTTCCACCGTAAACCTGTGGTGGATATTGGTGGTGCTGTTGGCATTCACTGTGAGCAATATTTTCCGAGCGCTTCGTTGGCAGATGCTCTTGGAGCCAATGGGCTACCGGGTGGGTTTTGCTAATTCGCTGCTCACCATTTTGCTGAGCTATTTCGCCAATCTCTTTTTGCCGCGTATGGGAGAGGTGGTGCGCGCAGGCTCGCTCGCACGTTATGAAAAAATCCCTATGGAGAAAGTGATGGGCACACTCGTCGTTGACCGACTCATGGATTTTCTCTGCCTTGGCGGCGTGGTCGGTCTGGCTTTTTTGCTGGAAGGCGACACACTTTGGGCCTTTATTGACCAGCGAAAAGACGGCCAAGCCGGGGGCGGGATTTTACAAAACCCTTTTGTTTTGGCATTCCTCGCGGTGAGTGCCCTGGGGCTGCTAATGATGTTTGTTTTGCGGGAAAAACTCGCACAAGTACCGCTGTTTCAAAAAGTCGGAAAACTCTTGAAAGGTTTTCTCGATGGACTGAAGAGCGTTTTAAAACTGAAGAATCCGGGCTTGTTTATTGCTTATTCTGTCGGCATCTGGGGTATGTTTTACCTGCAATGCTGGCTCAGCCTTCTGGCATTTCCGCCCACGGAACACCTGGGAATGAGTGCTGCGCTCATGGTTTTTGTGTTCGGCACCTTGGGCTTTGTGATTCCCTCCCCAGGCGGTATGGGTACCTACCACGCGCTTTGTATCGCGGGACTGACACTCTACGGCATCAGTGGCAGCGACGGGTTTTCTTATGCGAACATTTCGTTTTTTGCGGTGCAGATTTTTTACAATTTCACTGGTGGATTGCTGGCGCTGTGGCTGCTGCCAAGATTGAATAA
Source organism: Chitinophagales bacterium (assembly GCA_038213575.1). Taxonomy (GTDB): domain Bacteria; phylum Bacteroidota; class Bacteroidia; order Chitinophagales; family Saprospiraceae; genus M3007. The sequence continues at coordinate 1,707 of JBBQSW010000005.1, forward strand.
GAAGAATCCAATCGCAGAATCGCCATAGATTGGTAAAATTAAGCCGTATATTGTACCCGAATAAGAATCAATCGCCAAAATGAATTGCAAAAAATTATGGTGGAGCTAAAACTCGAAAATTTAAAATATCAGGATCATGCCATCCAGGCAGTGGTAAAAGTGTTTGATGGAACAGAGAAAAACACTTTTGACAACGCTTGCTTTGAAGGCATACGTTCAAATATCTCCAAACTTTCCGTTGAGCAAATAAAAGAAAATATCACAAGCATTGCTGCTGAAAACGGCATCGAAGCGGATACTTTAAAACATACCACAGAAAATGACCTGTGTATTGAAATGGAAACAGGAACAGGCAAAACGCTTGTTTACATCAAAACCATTTTTGAACTGTACAGGCATTATGGCTTTACAAAATTTATCATTCTTGTCCCTTCAGTGGCGATCAGACAAGGAGTATTGGGTACTTTCAGGTCGTTCAACAACCAACTAGAAGACCTTTATGGTTTTAAACCAAATGCATTTGAATATGACAGCAAGAAATTAAGTAAAGTAACCAACTTTATTGAAGAACAGCATCCACAAGTGATGATTATGACTTTGGCTTCATTCAATTCAGAAGACAAAATTCTAAATCAGGCGCAGCGCGAAGATTTGTTTGCAAATATTCCTTTCATTCAGGCCATCGGAAAAACAAACCCCATTATTTTGATGGACGAGCCACAGGAAGGCATGGACACGGAAAACTCTTTAAAACAAATTACCAAGCTCAATCCACTGTTCAAAATCCGTTACTCCGCAACGCATAAGGTAGTCAAAAACCTTTTGTACCGCTTAACGCCTTACGACAGCTACAAGCAGGGTCTTGTAAAGAAAATCGAAGTCTTGACTGTTACCGAAAAAAACGACGAAGCAACCATAAAGATCGAATTGGCTGAAACACAAAACGGTACGGGTGCTCCGAAGGCCAAACTCAAAGCCTGGCATCAATCCAATTCAACCAATAAATTTGAGTTTAAACTTACGGCCTGGCTTAAAGAAGGTGACAACCTGGGAGAAAAAGCAAACAACCCGAGCTACCTGAACTATAAAATAGTACGCATCAACAAAAGTTTAAAAACCGGAAAATGGAGTGTTACATTCTCAAACGGCGTTGAGTTGCTCGAAAAACAAGCCTCCGGGAATTTGGAAAACATTTGGGCCTTACAGCTGGAATGGCTCATCCATCGCCATTTTGCCAAAACACAAAAATTGGCACCGAATGGTATAAAGTGTTTATCCCTGATTTTCATTGACAGAGTAGCCAACTACATGGGAGAAACACCCATTATTAAAAACCTTTTTGTTGAAAAATACAAAGCCATTTATCCTGAGTACAATGAAGGTAAAACGCCAACCGAACAACTGATTCAAGATATCCAAGGATATTATTTTGCTCAAAAATCTAGTGGCGAGTATGCTGACAATGAAGGTGGTATAAAAGAACAGGGGAAAATTTACAAATTGATCCTGGAAGGCAAAGAAGAACTTTTAACGATAGCAAATCCTGTGCAGTTTATTTTTTCGCACTCTGCTTTGGGGGTTGGTTGGGACAATCCAAATGTGTTCAATATTGCTACCTTGAACACGGCCTATTCTGATATCAGAAAACGGCAAGAGATTGGCAGGGGTTTGCGCATTTGCGTGAACCAAGACGGACAACGTATTTATGATGCGATGACTGTACTCGATGATGAGCGCATAAATCAACTTACCGTAATACCCAACGAGACCTACGAAACATTTGTAACACAATATCAGGAAGAAATCAAAGCTGTTTATGGCAATACGGGAGCGGGAGCGGGCATGACGCATACCCATAAAGGGAAACCGCAAGACGAAGTACATTTTAAACGCAATCCTTCCGATTCGATTGATGCAGCTTTTAAGCGTTTTTGGAAAGCGCTGGCAAAAAAAACCGATTATACCGTTTCGTTTAATGAGGAAAGCCTGATCGAAAGTTCTGTCGAACGCATAAACGCCATTTCCATTCCTGATTATTTAATAGAATCAACGAGCTATTTGATCAATGAGATCACGGAAGGAGGCAAACAGGACAGCTTTGGCGGAACGGAAAAAACCAAACAGAAAGCACGGTTTATGCCCTTGGATTTGATCGAAGAACTCAGCGAAAACACCGGCTTGAGCTACCATACAATTTTTAATATCTTTAAAAAATTCACCAACTACGCTGAATGGATCAAAAACCCGCCAAGGTTCATCCATGAGGCGGCTGCCTTGATAAGAAATGTAGAACTTGACGAAATGTTAAGAGGTTTGGATTATGCGCTTACTGGCGAAGAATTCCCTTTCGACTTCAATGATTATGTGAAAAACATTTCGAGCGATAATATTATCGAAACGCCCAACAAAGGTGTATTTGATAAGATACTATTTGACAGCAATGTTGAACGACATTTTTCTATGGCTGCAGACAGAGACCCGGAAATAGTTTGCTTTATCAAACTGCCCAGTTGGTATAAAATTAAAACGCCCATCGGCGAATATGAGCCTGACTTTGGCCTGGTGATGAAGCGAAAAAGCCTGAAAAGCGGGAATGAATCCGAGTTCTATTTTGTGATCGAAACCAAAGGCACCAACAACATCAACGACAAAAAAGCATTGACCGAAAGCGAAGTGTACAAAATAAAATGCGCAATGAAACACTTCTCAACTTTGGGTGTAGAAGTACACTACAAGGCCCCTATTAAAGACTACCAGATTTTCAGAACCGAAGCCGACAAAACCATTAATAAAGTACTAGAAAACGCATAAGAAAATGGAAAACATAAACGACTACATGCCTTTGAGCCCCGATTGGAACAAGGAACGGCTGGAAACTTTAAAAAAATTGTTTCCAGACCTTTTCACCAACGAAGGCAAGCTGAATATAGAGGAACTTAAAAAAGTAGTTGACCCTCAAAGCGTTAGTGAAACCGAACGTTATGAGTTTCGCTGGTTTGGCAAAAGCCAGGCAAAACGAAATGCGTTTACCCCAAGTAATGCTACGCTTGTGTACGATGAGCACAGAAGCGTAAACCCTTCTGAAAGCGAGAACCTGATTATCGAAGGGGAAAATTTAGAAGTGTTGAAACTGTTAAGCGGGAGTTACCGGGAGAAAATTAAGTGTATTTATATTGACCCGCCCTACAACACTGGGAAGGACTTTGTTTACTCCGACAATTTTTCGCAAGATAAAAAAGCCTACTGGCAAGATGCTGGGGTTATTGAAAACGGTTTAAAAATTGACACCAACACGGAAACAGATGGACGGTATCATAGCAATTGGCTGAATATGATTTATAGCCGATTACTTATTGCAAGACAACTGCTTAGAGAGGATGGAGTGATCTTTATTTCAATTGATGATAATGAAGTGCACAATTTGAGAAAATTATGTGATGAGGTATTTGGATCGGAAAATTTTATCAGTGAAATTGTTTGGCATAGTAAATATACAACAGCAAATGACGCAAAATTCGTTTCTCGTCAGCATGAGTATCTTATTTTCTATTCAAAAAACAAAGAAAACTTTGATATCGGACTGCTTGACAGAACCGAAAAAATGGACGCGGCCTATGCAAATCCTGACAATGATGTGAGGGGCGTATGGAAATCCACGCCCCTTCATGCAAAAAGCGGTAGTAATACTTACGAAGCAAAATTCCCTAATGGGGTAGCATGGACTGCCCCTAAAGGCCGCTTTCCATTGTATTCCAAAGAAGATTTGCTTAAGTTGTATGAAGATGGTCGGTTGTACTTTGGCAAAGAGGGAAATGGAACTCCAAATGAAAAGTCTTTTCTAACTGAAGTTAAGCAAGGGAAAACGGTTGGCTCTATCTGGTCTTACACTAGCGTAGGTAGCTCACATCAAGCAAATGAAGAACTTGCCTCCTTAGTTGGAAAGGGTATTTTCGACAATCCAAAAACTTCAAAACTAATACAGACAGCCATTAAAACGGGTAATGGGGAAGAGTCAATAATCCTAGATTTTTTTGGAGGATCAGGCACCACTGGCCAAGCTGTTTTAGAGCTAAATAAAACAGATGATGGAAATCGAAAATTCATTTTAGTACAAATCCCTGAAGCCACCGACGAAAAAAGCGAAGCCTACAAAGCTGGTTACAAAAAAATCAGCGACATCACGATAGAGCGCAACAAACGAGTGGTTGAGAAGCTGATTGAGGAAAAGAAAAATCAACAAACCGATTTATTTACAAACGATCAAAAAGAAGACACTTTGAAGGGCTTAGGCTTCAAAGTGTTCAAATTGACAAAATCCAACTTCCCCAGAGTTGAGTTCGCTCCCGATCCGGAAAAAACAGACGCGGAAAATATCGAGTTGCTTAAAAAGTACATTTCAGACAAGGAGGCCCAATTGGTAACCGCATTCAATCGGGATGAGCTGATGACTGAAATACTTTTAAAGCAAGGTTTTAACTTAAATTACGTCACTACAAGGCAGGCCCAATTCAAGGCAAACGAAATTTATCTCGCTACTGACGGAGCAAAAGAGGCCTTAATTTGTTTGGACGTCATCCTTGAGATGGAAACCGTCGAATATTTTAAAAAACACCTCGACAAGAAATTTATTTGCCTTGAACGGGCGCTAGACACCACAAAAAAGTATAACCTGAAGCATGCTTTGGGTGACCTTTTTAACGCATTTTAGTGCAGATATGAAGGCTGAGCGTCATTGTCCAGCTCGTTTTACTTCCGGCGGCTAAGCCACCGGTACAATCTTTTAACATGCAACGTACAGACGTAAATACCCTCGGCGAATTCGGCCTCATTGACCACCTCACGCGCGATTTTCCCCTTCGCCAGCCCTCCACCATCAAAGGCATAGGCGACGACGCAGCCGTCATTGAAAACGGCCCGCTTTGTACCGTGGTCACCACCGATATGTTGGTAGAAGGCATTCACTTCGATCTGGCTTACACACCGCTCAAACATTTGGGCTTCAAAGCTGTGATTGTCAACCTCTCCGACATTTATGCGATGAACGCAATTCCAAAGCAGATTGTCGTGTCCATTGCCATTTCCAACCGCTTTTCAGTGGAGGCTTTAGACGAACTGTACGCGGGCATTCGTGCAGCCTGTGAAGCCTATCAAGTAGACCTTGTGGGTGGCGACACCACTTCCTCGCCCAAAGGCATGACCATCAGCATTACGGCCATTGGTCAGTGTGAAAAAGAATTGCTTGTTTACCGAAATGGCGCACAAGTGGGCGATCTTATCTGCATCACAGGCGAACTCGGTGGCGCCTACCTCGGACTCCAGATACTGGAAAGAGAAAAACAAATCTGGCAGGATAATCCCGAACTACAACCTGATTTTGAAAACCAAACCTATGCCGTGAGCCGCCAACTCAAACCGGAAGCCCGCCGCGACATGATCGAAGAATTCCGAAAAATTGGCCTGAAACCAACCGCCATGATTGATATTTCAGACGGACTGGCCTCTGAAGTTTTTCACATTTGTAAACAAAGCAAGGTGGGCGCGCTCGTCGAAGAAAGTGGGGTCCCGATCAATCAGGAAGCCCAAATGTTGGCTTTGAAATTCAAACTCGACCCTATCACATGTGCCCTGAATGGTGGTGAGGACTATGAACTGTTGTTCACCATTCGTCCCGAAGACGTTGAAAAAGTGAAGTATCTGCCCGATATTTACATCGCCGGGGAAATTCTGGAAGCCAAAGACGGCATAAAGCTCCACACCCTGGGCGGAAATCTGCACGATTTGAAAGCGCAGGGCTGGGTGCATTTTTAATTAAAATGTCCAATGTCCAACAAGGAATTTCCAATTTCCAAGTAGGCTTCGCGTTTGAGTACTCGCGTTGTCCCTCCCAGATTAAATGACTACAAATCCCAAGCGCAGCGCTTCCTTGGAAATTGGAAATTCCTTGTTGGACATTGGACATTCATAAACGGCCTATCTTTCCGACCTGATTTTCAATGCAAAAAAACCGCACTCCCATCCTGCTCGCACTCGCTGCCATTGCCCTCATCGGAGCGATGTTTTACTACGTGTACGAATCCAACAATCCTAGATTTGATTGGGAGGAAGGCAGTTGGAAAAAGAAGGGCTACGACGAAAAAAACGAGCAGCCTTATGGTACGCGCATTGCCCACCGCTTGCTGGAAAATTATTTTGAGGGGAAAAAACTCGTTGACATTCAAAAAGATGTGACGAAGGAGCTTATGGTTGACAGCGCTTCAACAGGGCACAATTACGTCTTCGTCGGGGAGGCAATGTACATGGACTCGGCGGGTACAAAGCGGCTTTTGGATTTTGTGGCAGCGGGCAACACAGCCTTTATTTCGAGCAAAACCATCCCGTTTGACCTGATGACTTTTGTCTATCTGGACGAATGTGAAGAATCTCCTTGGAACGATTACGGGATGTTTGAGGATAGTGCAGCTCATTTTTCCCTGCGTACGCCCAGTCTTCCAGATACCAGCACAAGCTTCTTTTTTGCCCAACAAAACAAGCCTGCCACCTACCAATGGCATTATATTGAGTCTTATCACTTTTGTGATTCTTTGGCGCAACACCCGCTGGGATATCTGAACAAGGACTGGGTGAATTTTGCCGAATTTCCACACGGGAAAGGCCGTTTTTTGTTGCACACCAATCCGATTGCGTTTTCCAACTTCAGTCTGTTGCGCTCCGAAACCAGACCCTACGCAGCGGGTGTTTTCTCCCAGCTTTCGGAAGGCGACATCTATTGGGATGCCGTGAGCCGTGTGCCAGAGGAAGTGGGACGTCGTCGCAATGGAAGTTCCAATCGGTCTTTGGCTGAGGAACATCCATTGACTTATATTTTGAAACAGCCCGCGCTGGCTTGGGCCTGGTACCTGATTGCTGCCTTGGCGATCACTTGGCTCGTGTTTCGTGCCAAAAGGCGGCAGCGGGTTATTCCGGTGCTGCCCAAAAACGAAAATTCCTCCTACGAATTCATCAGTACCATCGCGCACCTGCATTTCCGCGAAAAAAATTATGCCGGACTTTCAGCCCAGGGAATGCGGCACTTTCTCGCTCAATTGCGTGAACGCTACGGCCTGGTTGCCCCGCTGGATCCTGAATCGGGTCTGCCGCGAACCGACGGCGATTTTTTCCGAAAACTCTCTGCACTCTCCGAAGTGCCTGAAATGGAAGCTCGCCGCGTATTTGGCCTTCACGCCAACACCATAAACTACGAGCCTACCGAAGAAATGGCGGTGGATTTGCACCTGGCCATGGAAGCCTTCCTAAAAACGGCAAAATAAGGGGCTGATATTGGCCAATATTAGCCAATGATGAAAATCATCTTACCTTATTGTAAAAAGTACGCTTAGTTTTCCCTTTACTTTTTTTTCTTTGCAGCACCAAATCAGACTTGGGTTCCTTTTTGGGATTCAGCGAAATTTTCATGTCTTGGATTATTTCACCATTCTTACTTTGCTTCGTATGAAAATACTTCAACAAAAATTCTTTCTCCTACTTGCCTGTTTTTTGTTGTGGGGCGGCACGGCGGTGCTGGCTCAACGGCAGATAACAGGGAAAGTGACCGATGCCGAAAATGGCGAAGCGCTCATAGGAGCCAGCGTCATTGTATCCGGCACGAGTACGGGCACTGCCACGGATTTTGATGGCAACTACCGTCTGAATGTCCCAGCAGAGGCCACTTCGTTGCGGATTACTTACACGGGTTATGCTGAAAAAACCATGGAGATGGGTGCGAACAACACGATTGATATCCAGATGGTCGCTGGCCTTGGATTGGAAGAAACGGTCATAATCGGCTACGGAAGAGTCAAGCGGGAAGATGCTACCGGTCTGGTACAATCGGTGACTACTGAAAGGTTTAACAAGGGCGCTATCACGGGGCCTCAGGAACTGCTGGCGGGAAAAGTATCCGGAGTGGTCATCACTTCAGACGGAACTCCGGGCGGAGGTGCGAAAATCAGAATCCGGGGAGAATCTTCGCTTTCAGCATCGAACAACCCTTTGGTTGTGGTAGATGGCATTCCTTTGGACAATGGAGGTGTGTCGGGCAGTCGAAATCAATTGAACATCATCAATCCCAATGATATTGAGTCAATTACCATTTTGAAAGATGCTTCTGCCGCTGCTATTTATGGCAATAGGGCCTCTGGAGGGGTAATTATTATCACGACCAAAAAGGGCAGTCTGGGTAAAAAAATTCAGATCGGGTACAATGCCAACGTCTCCTTTGGGCAAACAGCCAATCGGGTGGATGTGCTCACGGCCGACGAGTTCAGAGCGGCTGTGAGGGCAAAGTATGCCAGTCCTGACCCAAACGCACCAGCCCATCCTGCATTGGGTTTGCTAGGTACCGCGAACACGGACTGGCAAGATGAGATTTACCAAACCGCTGCGGGCCAGGATCATAGCGTAAATGTGTCCGGTGGCATTGGGAAGGTTCCCTTCCGGGTTTCTCTGGGGTATACGGACAAGGATGGTTTATTGAAGACCGACAATTTTAACCGTTATTCCACTGCGGTAAATTTGAATCCCGGTTTTTTGGATAACACCCTGCAATTGAATCTTCACTTTAAAGGAATGTTGTCTGACAACCACTTTGCTGACCAAGGTGCAATTGGCAATTCCCTGAGTTTCGACCCAACCAAGCCAGTACGCGATACTTCCACCCGTTTCGGTGGCTTTACGACCTGGAAAACGGTTACAGGCAATCCAAACAGCCTAGCGCCGACGAATCCCGTTGCCCTTTTGGAATTGCGGGACGACAACTCAACGGTGAAACAGTATATCACGAATATGTCCGCGGATTACAGGTTCAAATTTCTGCCTGCATTGCGGGCCAATTTGACGTTGGGCTACGACTACACGAAAGGCTCGGGAACGGTCGTAGTTCCCAATTATGCTGCGTTTGCTTTTGATGCCGGGACGGGTGGTGGCGTCAACAACTACTACGAGCAGATCAAAAAGAATACCGTGCTGGAATCTTACCTGAATTACAAAAAAGGATTTGGCAAACACGACATTGATTTAATGGGTGGCTACTCCTGGCAGCATTTTTACGTTGACAACTTTGCCAGAAATTCGGATGCCGCCGGCATAGACACTTCCGATGCCATTCGTCACCCGGCAGAATTTTATTTGATTAGTTTGTTTGGCCGGGTCAATTATGCGTTCAATGACCGCTTGTTCCTGACGGGTTCTTTGCGCCGGGACGGCACCTCGCGTTTCGCTCCTCAATACCGCTTTGGACTTTTCCCCGCGGCCGCTTTGGCCATCAAAGTGATTGACAATGACCGGAAGTACTTCAACAAAGTGAAACTCAGAACCAGTTGGGGCATTACCGGGCAGCAAGATATTAACGACTATTACGCTTATCTGGCTCGATATCAATATGGCAATATTCGTGCGAAGTACCAATTTGGAGATGAGTTTGTCCAAACAATCCGCCCGAATCCTTATGTAGCAAACATAAAGTGGGAAGAAACGGAGTCCTACAATGTGGGCCTCGATTTTTCTATCGTGAAAAATCGGCTTTCTGGTTCGGTAGATGCCTATATTCGGAACACCAAGGATCTGCTGAATTTTATTGAGATTTCCGCGCTGTCGAACTTGAGCAACTATGTAACCGACAATATAGGGACCATGGAAACGAAAGGGCTTGAGCTCAATTTGAACCTCACACCCATCAAATCAAAATTGGTCACCTGGGATGTCTCGACCAACTTTGCCTATAACCTTTCCACTATTACCAAACTCACAGTCAGTGAGAGCCCAAGCTACATTGGGGTGCCCACGGGTGGCGTTGCTGGCGGGGTAGGCAGTAATATTCAGATCCACAGCGTCGGATATTCTCCCGCTTCATTTTATGTGAAAGAACAGTTGTACGATGAAGCAGGCAACATTCTGGAAGGGAAATTTGTAAACAGGAACGGGGACACCATTGTAAACGATTTGGATAAATACCGTTACAAAAACCCCACTCCGCTGTATACAATGGGCATCACCAGCAGCCTTGACGTCGGCCATTTCAACTTTTCCTTTGCAGGTCGTGCCAATCTGGGTCAATATGTGTACAACAACGTCCAGACCGACATGGGATACCTCAACCGACTGTACGGCACCACGCGGTATCTTGCAAACGTAAACCAATCTGCGGTAGACCTTAATGTGAAGGATCAGGCCAACCTCACTTTTAGCGATCATTTCATTACCAACGCGTCCTTTTTCCGAATAGACCACATTACGCTGGGCTATAATTTTAATCACTTGGTTGGCCGATATTTCAACCTGTATACCACGGTGCAAAACCCTTTTGTGATTACAAACTACAAAGGGCTTGACCCAGAAATTGGGAACGGCATTGACAACCAGATTTATCCAAGGCCCAGAACATTGGTAGTGGGGCTGAATGTCACTTTTTGATAAAACTTAAACGATTGAAATCATGCGCAACATAAAAATACTCACCATTACGGTTTTGCTGCTTGGGTCAGTTAGTTGTTTCAAAGACCTGAACACCATACCCCTGGATCCCAATATTCTAAGCGCGGATGCGGTATACAAAGATCCCGCAGCTTACAAACAAGTGCTGGCAAAACTGTATGCCGGTCTTGCCCTGTCTGGACAAGAAGGCCCTGCTGGTCAAAGTGATATTTCGGGTATTGACGAAGGCTTTGGCCAGTACATGAGGGGCTTTTGGTATGCCTCCGAGCTTCCAACCGATGAAGCAGTGATTGGCTGGAATGACCAAACCATTAAAGATTTTCACGCGCAATCCTGGGCTGGCGGTGATGTGTTTGTCTATGCTTTTTACAGCCGGTTGTTTGTCCAAATCTCTATCATCAATGAGTTTATCAGAGAAACAACGGACGCCAAATTGGATAGCAGAAATGTGGACGCAACGCTTAGGGCTGAAATTAAAAGGTACCGGGCTGAAGCTCGTTTCCTCCGGGCACTGAGCTACTGGCATGCGCTGGATCATTTTAGAAATCCACCTTTTGCTACAGAGGACGATGTGGTGGGTGCTTTCGTCCCAAAACAAATTGGACCAAAGGCACTGTTCAGCTATATCGAATCAGAACTGAAAGCCATCGAACCTGATCTTGCAGACCCGAGGGCCAACGTATATGCCCGTGCCGATAAGGCAGCCTCCTGGATGCTGCTTTCCAAACTCTACCTCAATGCGGAGGTCTATATTCAAGAAGCCAAGTACACAGATTGCCTAACGTATTGCGAAAAGATCCTGAATGCCGGCTTTGAACTGGAGCCAAACTACGCCAACCTTTTCCTGGCCGACAACCACAAATCCAGAGAGATTATTTTCCCGGTTGCTTTTGATGGACTTAACACCCGCACTTATGGTGGCACCACCTTTATCATCCGGGCAGGTATTGGGGGAAGTATGATCCCTGAAGAATCCGGTATGGATGCTGGCTGGGGCGGCACGAGAACCACCCGGCAATTGATCGAGAAGTTTCCGGCCGATCTGACGGGTATCAAAGTGGAATTTAATGCCGGTCAAACGGCATCTTATCCGAAGTTGTATGTACCTGGTTCTCATCAGGGTTTTGACGCAACTCAAACCACCAATTCTTTGGCGGCGACCTCCACCGTTGCGCCTAACAACAAAATATTTGAAGGGCACAAATACTTCCCCAGCAACAATACAGGCATCCTTTTCACCACGATTCCCTCCAATACCGGGCCACCAAAATTAGGCGACAACGGTGCTAATGGAACGCTTGAAACCGGAGGCGACACCATTACAATTCCAGAGGCTGGTTTCTATTTCATAAAGGCGAACCTCAACAACAACACATACATAATTGAAAAGCGCCAATGGAGTATTTTCGGCACGGCAACAGGCGGTGTAGATATCAACCTAAACTGGGATCCTGCCCTCGGAATGTTGGTCTCCGATGTGCCCTTAACGGTCGGAACCATCAAATTCAGAGCCAATCAGAATGATGTGGTCAATTTGGGTGACAATGGTGCCGATGGGCTTTTGGAATTGAATGGGTCGGAGATTCAAATAGACCAAGATGGAAGCTACAAAATAGCCTTTGATATTGATAAGCCTGATTATACTTATCAAATCAGGTTTACCAGTATTGACCACCGCGGTCTGTTTTATTCGGACGGCCAGAATCTAGACATCAACGATTTAACTTTGTTTACAGAGGGGTACGCTGTCAACAAGTTTAAAAACATTACCTCTGAGGGTTTGCAGGGTTCTGATACTTATTACCCCGATACCGATTTTCCAATGTTCCGTTTGGCCGATGTCTATCTGATGGCAGCAGAAGCTCTTTTGAGAATCCCCGGGGGGGACAAGAACAAGGCTGCCGATTATTTCAATGCCGTTAGAACTCGGGCTTATACGGGCACTGCGGGCAATTTCGCGCCTGCCGACCTAAATCTCGATGCCATTCTGGATGAAAGGGCTAGAGAACTTTACTGGGAATGCCACCGGAGGACAGATTTGATACGCTTCGGACAGTTCACGGATGGCACTTACCGATGGGCCTGGAAAGGCGGAGCAAAAGACGGGGTCTCTGTTCCCAACTTTAGAAACATTTACCCCATTCCAACCCAAGATCAGGGCGCTAACCCCGGTCTTGTGCCGAATCCTGGATATTAATTGGGGTTGAGAATGTTGAGGTTGTTGAGGTTTGCGCTCAACCCCCTCAACATTCTCAACAACCTCAACATTCTCAACCCACTCAACAACTCATTTTTCAAGTATTAAAATTTTTTCACAATGAAATTACGATTACTTTTTTCAGCGCTGTTTTGCAGCTTACTGTTTTCGGGCATCGGTCAGGCGCAGTCAATAGGCCTGATCGGCTCTGCCACGCCGAATGGCTGGGATTCGGATACCGATATGGTACAAAACCCGGATAGCGCCCATCTTTGGTCCCTAAAGCTAAACCTGATCGTCGGTGCAGCGAAGTTCCGTCAGGATGATGCTTGGACAGTCAACTGGGGTGCAATAGACTTCCCAGAAGGTATTGGCACACAGGGTGGTTCCGACATTCCTATTCCTGCTGCGGGCGAATGGACGGTAACGTTCAACGCACTCACCGGAGCGTACAAATTCGTGTACACCTCAGACATTGGCATCATCGGCAACTCCACCCCCGGCGGCTGGGGCGATGACACCAATCTGTATTACGACCCAATCGATTCCAACAAGTATTTCATCACCCTAAACCTTATCGTAGGGGAAGCCAAGTTCAGGGCCAACGACGACTGGGCAGTCAACTGGGGCGCAATAGATTTCCCAGCCGGTATTGGCACACAAGGCGGCGCTAACATCCCAATCCCTTCGGTTGGAAAGTATTTGATAAATTTTGACAAATCAACCGGTGCTTACTCTTTTGAAGAAATCCTTGAATTTGCAACCATTGGCCTGATTGGAAGTGCTACTCCGGGCGGTTGGGATTCTGATACAGATCTGACCAAAGACGCGGCCAATCCGAATCTATGGAAAGGAACCATTACACTTATTGATGGCGAGGCTAAATTCAGAGCCAATGATGCCTGGGCAATTAGCTGGGGCGATACTTTGTTCCCTTCTGGTATTGGCATTTTGAATGGCCCGAATATTCCGGCTGTAGCGGGTCAGTATGTAGTTACGTTCAATACTGAGACTTTCGAGTACAACTTCTTGCCCCTCGTAATTTACTCGACGATAGGGATCATTGGCAACTCAACGCCTGGTGGCTGGGACACTGATACTGACATGAATCAAGATCCTCTGGATCCATCCATCTGGAGGTTGCGCCTAATTTTGACGGACGGCGAAGCAAAATTCCGGGCTGACAACGATTGGGCCACAAATTGGGGCGCAGGAGATTTCCCTACTGGTGTTGCAACGGAAGGCGGCGCCAACATTCCAATCCCTGCTGGTGACTATAAAATTACTTTTAACTCCTTCACAGGAGAATACAACTTCGAGTTGTTGCAGATTTTTGGCACAGTAGGTCTCGTGGGCACGGCTACACCGCTCGCCTCCTGGGATACCGACGTGGACATGACCAAAGACTTGACGAATGAGTCGCTATGGACCATTAATTCGATAGATATGGTGACTGGCGAAGCAAAATTCCGAGCCGAAGATGCTTGGGCGGTGAACTGGGGTGCTGATGTATTTCCTGCGGGAACGGGCACTCAAAACGGGCCGAATATCCCGGTTGTAGCAGGCACCTACAGGGTTTCTTTGAACTCGGATAACGGTGAATATGCTTTCGCAGACCCGCTTTCAACCGTAGATCTTTTGAATTCCAATGTTGTCAGCATTGCACCCAATCCTGCACGCAACATCCTGAATATCAATATTGCAGCGGAAGAATTGCAAGGCGATTTGCGCGTAATCATCTTCAATAGCCTCGGAGCGCAAGTGCTGACTCAAAACCTTACAGTTCAAAATTCTGCCAGCATTGATGTTAGCAACTTGGTGTCAGGCAACTACTTTGTGCATATAGCCAACGCCAAATTTGCCGTTGGCAAGGTCGTGGTGATCGCGAAGTAATAGGTAGTTAAGTTTGTAATTAAAAAACATGAGTCACCCCAAAATTTGGGGTGACTCATGTCATTTTGGGATGCCTGTTATTACGCTGTACTCCTTCCAGCTCACCGTATGTGAGAAGGATGAACTGGACTATATACATCGTCTTGGAAAGATTGGTGCGGCTTGCAAAATCCGTTCGCACGCCTCCTGACTATGAGCCGTCATAATCCAGACTCACTTCAGAATTTGGTTGCTGAACGAGCCACGCATCGTTGTGAATATTGTCGTTTACCTGCCGAAGACTCCCTTTTTATTTTCCACCGTATATTTGTCCGATCAAAAATAATTCACAACCATGCGCAAGGTACTTTTCATTTTCACTCTGGTCGTTTTGAACTTCCTGAGCGCAACTGCTCAGAACGAAACGAATTTTTACGCCGAGGTAAATTCCACAGAAGTAGCCGTCGGCGAACCCATAAATCTTACTTTTATACTAGAAAACGGTAAAGAAAACGGAAAATTCACCCCTCCGGTTTGGGAATCTGCGGGTTTTGTTGTGCTTAGAAGCAGCCAATCGTCGAGTATTTCGATCATGAATGGCGAGAAGAACACCTCTGCTTCCTACAACTATACCGTCACTCCTGCTGAAGCGGGCACTTTGACCATCCCGTCTGTCAGTATCAAAAATGGTGACACCGAATTACACACCAAGCCAATTACCATAAAGGCTTCGCCCAACGCGGATGGTGTAAGCCCTGTTTTGCCAAAACGTTCGCCTATACAAGCCCCAAACGCTCCAAAAAAGAAGTATAAAACAATTAGAATGTGACATTGTATTCTATTGGTCAGACGAAAGAAAAATGACCTTAACCTGCTCCATCCGTTGTTTGCAAAATAATACCCGTGCTCTTGGTGCATGGATAGGTGGCTTGTCATTATTTTTCAGCCTAAATCTCCTTACTGCACAGAGTACCGTCACATTCGAAGCCGCAATCTCAGTGAAAGAAGTGATCACGGGCGTACCGTTTGAACTGACCTTCACCCTAAAAAACGCCGAAGGCACCCGTTTCACCGCACCCAATTTTTCGGGTTTCAGAACCGGAGCAATCTCCGAAATGAGGGGCATGAGTATTATCAATGGGCGCAGTAGCAGCAGCCAAACCTGGTCTTTGGAACTGACCGCAACCAAATCCGGCATTTTCAATATCGGCCCGGCTAGCGTGCTGCTTGGCGGACAAACGCTCAGCACAAAACCATTGGCAGTCAATGTTTTGTCTGTCGAAGCCAGCAGCAAAGGCAATGTGAACGTTCCTACAGGTTCTGACGGCAAGGTGTTCGTGGCTGCTGAATTTGACCGAGGAGAAGTCTATGTCGGCCAACAAGTGACTTGGCGTATCCAGCTCTACACCCAGCTCTCGGTGGAAGGCTACGATATCCTTGCGCTCCCTGATTTCGCGGGCTTTTTTTCCAAAGAAAAAATTCGGTACGACAAGCGTGTACAATACATCAGTCTGCGTGGGAAAAAATACGCGGTGCGCACTTTGCACGAATTCGCTCTTTTCCCGCAGGAGGCCGGTGCGATCAGCGTGGGTGCTGCCAGGGTGAGCGTGGGCATCGAGCAGCCAAGCCCGCAAGGGTTTCTTTTTGGGCCAAAACCAGTTGCTTTACAAACCGAACCCATCGGGCTCAACGTGAGAGCTTTGCCACAGCCCCCGCCCGCAGAATTCACAGGAGCTGTTGGAAAATATGAGTGGGAAGTAAAGGCCGACACAACCCTACTGAGCACCGACGATGCCCTTACCATCATCGTGGAAGTAAAGGGCAATGGCGATACCCGACGGTTTGCCCCCCCGAAAATCACCGTACCACCCACTTGCGAGATTTTTGAACCTCGGATTTTGGAGGAAGAAGAGTACGAGGGCGAAACGGAGATTTTGCACCGCAAAAAATTCGAGTATGTAGTGCTGCCGAAAGACACGGGAATTCAAGAGATTAGCCCGGTTTTGACCTATTTCGATTCCGACAGCAATCGTTATTGCCAACTCCGTGTTGATCCCATCCGGTTCAGGGTGACCGCTGGAAAGAACTACCGGTCACCCAACGCTTTGACAGATGCTGAGGAGCCTTCCGTGATACAACCGACCAGCCTTTTGGAACGGATCAAACACTGGCTCGGTTCACCCTTGCTTTGGGGTATTTTGGCGCTGCCTTTACTCTTGCTGGTGATCTTTGTTTTCCTAAAAAAACGCAAACCAACCACCAGTCCACCAATCCACCAATCCACCAGTCACCAATCCACCAGTCCACCAATCCACCAATCCACCAGCCTCGCCTTGGCCCGCCAGCGCTTCACCAACACTGGCCGCCTCTTAAAAGACAATGACCCACACCGATTCTACAACGAACTTTTCAAAGCTTTACAAGCCTGGCTCTCCGCACGTTTTGGCCTCCAGCCTTCCCAAATGAACGACGCCGACGTGAGCGCACTCCTACTCCAGCGCGGTGCGGCGCCGATCAGAATCCAGGCCCTGCTTTCCGTGTGGCATACCTGTGAACAGGCGATCTATGGCGGCCAGGCACAGGCAGAGCAGGTGGAGAGCACCTGGCAAATGGCTGGGCAAGTGATGGAAGCGTTGGAGCGGGAAGTACGGTGAATATTATACGCCATACAAGCAGGTAGAGAAAATAATCTGAAGCATAACTCAAATGACAAAAGAAGTAATAGAAATAGAAACCTTCTATCCAACAAGCCAACTAGTGGCAGGGGCACGAAGTCTTTGGTTGCAAGAAAATCATACTTCAAAGAAATCTGTTTGGCTTATTTACTATAAAAAGAAATCTAATGTTCCATCAATCTCCTGGAGCGAAGCCGTGGACGAGGCACTTTGTTTTGCTTGGATAGACAGCGTCAAACCAGGCCAGGTTCAGAAGACTACTTTTTAAGTTTAAGCAAATCTGTAAGAAAAGCTATTTTGCAATGGCTTGTCCTTGCCAAACAAACAGAAACCAGACAAAAACGAATCAATGAAATAGCCGAGCTCGCGGCGCAAAGATTGAAACCAAAACAGTTTAGTTGAAATATTGGCTTTTTGTTCCAATAGAACCATCACAAACCCACCAAAAATGAAATCCCTCCGCTGTCCTCTATCCGTTTTATCCCTGTTATTGGCTGGGATTGCCCTGGCCCAAGTCCCCATACTAAACTATTCCTTGAGCCCTTACGGGCAAGCCCAGATAGAGGTCGCTTCCACCGAGGGGCATTATTATGTCCTGCATGTGCGCGATAGCCCCACGGGTGATTTTACCCACGCTACTACCCTATCCCTCGGAAACAACGGCAGCACGATCCTGACAGAGCCTCTGGCTGCTTACCCCGTAGAACAATATAGGGTCACGGAGCACCTAGTTGCTGCGCCAGTAGATACGGATGGGGATGGATACGATGATTTGGAGGAGTGGAATGATCTGCCTTCAAAAAGTCCATTTAACACTGCCGTACCCATCGACACAAGCCAGGGCCTGGTCTATTTGCCCAATCTCGCGGTTTTTGAAGCCCTGTCCTACAAAGGTACTCCAGGCATACAAAACCCTAATTTACAAGGAATTGATGTGGTGAAATTCTTCATTTTAGACAAGGATTCGGACTATCCACAATTGTATTTTATCAACCAAGCTTTCAACACGCACACGGATTTTGCCCATGCCATTGGCGCAATCGGCAACCCAACTTTGATGACAGGCTTGCTGATTTACCACCCTGCCACAGTGGCACCGAATGGGACTTTCGGGACTTACCGTTTTAATTTTCAGCCCCATAACGTACATACTTTCCCATACATACAGAAGGTTGCCGAATTGCTCTCTGCCAATGTTCCTTTTTTGAAAAACAACCTTTGTTATTATCCTTATCCGCAAACCTCTTTGCCCCTTTATTACGAGGAAAAAGAACAGTTTGATGCCTCGCGTATTTGTGTATTGCTGGATGATGACATTTATGGCAATGTACATTACATGGCCTTGAACATTGCGGAGGGCTATGGGCTTCTGCGGCAAATCGGCCTCAACGAAGTGCCCGGCTCGCGGGACGTCGTGCTGTACGAATCTCTGCCCAATGAACTTCCACGGGTGGGCGGCATCATCACCACCGTGACCCAAACGCCCCTTTCGCACGTCAATCTGCGGGCCATTCAAGACAATCTGCCCAATGCTTTTATCCGCGATGCTCTGCAAAAGCCAGAAATCAATGCGCTTTTAGGAAAGCACGTCTATTACAAGGTTGGGCAAGACACTTTCAGCATACGCGAAGCCAGCCAACTAGAGGTAGAAGATTTTTTTGCATCGCGGCGGCCAAGCGAACCATTGGAGCCTGTCCGCGATCTCTCGCAGACCAACATCAAGCCCCTTGACAACATTTCTTTTGAAGAATCGGCAAGTTTTGGCGTTAAATGTGCCAATGTCGCCACCATGCGCAGGTTTGATTTTCCAGAAGGCACGATCCCGGACGGTTTTGGCATCCCGTTCTATTTTTATGATGAATTCATGAAATTTAACGGCCTTTATGCCCAGGCGAAGGACATGCTCAGCCAAACCGATTTTCAATCGGACTTTGAGGTTCAGGAGCAGAAGCTGGAGGACTTTAGACAAAAAATAAAGGATGGCGATATGCCCCTCTGGATGATGGATGCTTTAGGACAAATGCAGCAGTCTTTCCCCACAGGCAGTTCTATTCGTTGCCGATCCAGTACGAACAATGAGGATTTGCCGGGTTTCAGTGGTGCAGGGCTGTACGATTCCAGGACGCAGCATCCTAATGAAGGTCATATTGCCAAGAGCATCCGGCAGATTTATGCGAGTATGTGGAATTATCGGGCTTTTGATGAGCGCGAATTTTACAGAGTGGATCATTTCAAAGCGGCAATGGGTGTTTTGGTACACCTGAATTATGAAAACGAAAGCGCGAACGGTGTAGGGGTCAGCACTGACCCGATCTATCAAACCGAAGGCACGTATTACCTGAATACCCAAATCGGGGAAGACCTCGTGACCAACCCAGATGCGCTGTCCGTGCCCGAAGAAATCCTGTTGGACGCGCATTCCATCGGAGATATTCGTTACGCCGTCATGCAACCGTCCAATCAAGTGCCTCAGGACTCGTTGATTTTAAAAGAACCGTATCTGGATGCAATGCAGGACTATTTGGCTACTATCCATGAGCAGTTTCAAGTGCTGTACAATGCGGTGGATGCGGTGGATTTTGCTATGGAAATCGAGTATAAAATTACAGTATCTGGCCAATTGATCATCAAACAAGCCCGCCCTTGGGCAGGCTACTGGGTTGGAACCAAGCCACCGCCCGGAGATTCAACAGACATAGCGGTATTTCCCAATCCGTTCCGCAATTTTGTTCGGATTAAAGGAAAAACAGGCAACCCAATAGACCTTAGAATTTTCAATGCGCAAGGGCAGACGTTGCGGCAAGAAACACTTCATTTTGAAGAAAGCGAGATTGAAATTTCTACATGGGAGCTCCCAAGTGGCGTGTATTTTTTAGAGGTTTTTGACAAAACAAATGCGCTGATATTTGCGAAAATCATGGTAAAATGAGTTTGGACTTAAGCAACAACCAAATCCCCCCAAATCCCTTACTTTTGCCCCGCCCAGCGGCAAAATGCCGCCGTTTCTTCCCATGCGATTCAGGATTCCTGCCCCTTGCTACTTGTTACTTGCTTTTTTCCACTTGCTGCTCTACACGGCCTGTCAGCCCCCCGAATTCAACGAAAAAAAAGAGGTGGAATACGGCAAGGTCAACCTTGACCTGCGCAACAAAAAGGTGCAACTCCTTTACAACCTGCGCGATCAACGCAAGACAGATAGCCTGCTCCTTTTCCTGAAAGACCGCGATGTAACGCTGCGCTACCTCGCCGCGCTTTCTTTTGCCTCTGTACGCGATACCAACGCCATCGCTGCGCTCGCACCCCTATTGAAAGACCCCGTGGAAGACGTGCGCGTTGCGGCAGCTTTTTCCCTGGGACAAATCGGTTCGCCCAAGTGCGAACAACCGCTTATTGAAGCCTTTTTCTCCAAAGATTCGCTCTCCCAGCACCAACGCTTCAATGCCGTAGTGCTCGAAGCCGTGGGCAAATGTGGCTCGCGTAAAAGCCTCCGCCAAATTGCTGCGGTGACAACCTACCAGCCCAGCGACACGCTTCTGCTCGAAGGACAATGCCGTGCTATCCTTCGTTTTGCCTCGCGCGATTCAGCAATCATAGAGGCTTCTGCGACGGATCGGATGGTAGAATACGTCGGCAATGAAAAAATCCCGGCGCCTGCCCGGTTGGTGGCGGCCTACTACCTTGCCCGTGCTAAAGGTGTCACCTTCGACAGTACGCAAGCGGTGGCGATTGGTTTGGGCTTTGTACGAGCGGTGAACTCGCCTGAAGTACGTTCACAAATTGCGCTTGCATTGGGCAAATCAACGGCCAGCCCTGCCTTTGGGATGCTCTCCAAGGTGATCAAAACGGAGCAGGATTGGCGTGTTAAATGCGAGATAATCAAGGCATTGGGCAATTTCAATTATGACACCTCCAGGGTACTGGTGGCCGAAAAACTGTACGACCCTAACCCGCACGTAAGCCGCGCAGCAGCAGAATTTTTCATAAAAAACGGCAAGCCTCAAGACGGGCAATGGTATTATCGAATGCCACGCGACAACCCTTCCTGGCCCATGCCAATGCAAATCGCCCTGTATCATGCCGCCAACAAAAACCTCAGTTTCTGGGGTGATTCCACAGCAAAAACGGACGTGAATTGGCGTTTGAAGCAGATTTTTCAACAATCCAAAAGCCCTTATGAACGGGCGGCTTGTCTCGCCGGACTGGCCGAGCACGGCAGGAATTACGCCTGGATTCATCAATACGGGTTCAACGACCCTGCTTTGGCGGTTAAAGTAGCGGCCACCAATGCTCTGGTGGCGATTATGATGCGCCCCGATTTTTGGGCACATTTTGGCGAGAGTGGCAAGGGCGTTCGCCGGACGCTTTACAATTACACCCGAGAAATTGTGGCCAATGGCGACCCTGGCATGATCGGCGCGATTGCC
>JBBQSW010000006.1:0-23060 GCA_038213575.1 Chitinophagales bacterium
TGAGGTTTCAGTAAAAAAGGCAAAGCCCTCCAAGGTTTTCGAAAACCTCAGAGGACTTGCCTTTTTTACTGAAACCTCACGCTCTAACCAAAACTTTCTCCCGGAACAATATCTGTCCCTGACTACTCACGGCTTGCAGAAAGTAAAAGCCAGGGGATAATGCTGCCACATCGAGCACTACTTCATCCAAGGGTTGGCGAGCAATTTTTTTGCTCAAAACCTGGCGTCCCATTGCATCGAAAAGTGCTAGGTTGCCTTCAAATATTTCTGCTGTCTCGCTCTTGAACATCAACAGGTTTTGCGTCGGGTTTGGAAATACGCGCGCTTTGAGATTGGCAGCACTTGGGTCATCCGTGCCAACCAAGGATTCCAAGTTTACTGAATAAACGCCGCGTCCATGGGTTCCAGCGTAAAGTTTGCGTGTGGCTTTGCGGATTTTTAGATCCAAAACATACACAGCGGGCATCCCGTTGCCGTAGGGTTTCCAATCAATTTGGTCGGCATCCGTGTAGAACACGCCAATATCTGTGCCGATGATCAAATAATTGGTAATGGTATCGTAGAGGATGCAATTGACGGGCACATTGGGAAGATTGCCCGAAATGTTTTGCGTAGCCAACCAACCATTGGTTGTGGTGAACACTTTTTTACCCGCTGCATAACCGCTTTTGGTAACCCACATGCGCTGATTATTGGTGGGATGAATGGCAATTCGTGTAATGTCTTCAGCGGTGGACACCGCTTTACTGGTCCAGGTTTGGCCCCCATTTTCAGTTTTGTACACACGACTTGCCCTCGTTGCTACGATGAAATTGGTGTCACTTAACGACATGGCTACGTCGCGCAGGTCATTGTCGGTGCCTCCCGTGAGATTATTGCTGATCTTGTGAAAAGTATCACCGCGGTCGAAAGAACGGTATACGTCCTCAAAAGCGACGATAAAGGTTTTCGGGTTTTGTGTGTTGAGAATGAAGGGCGTCACCCAGTCGCCAGAAGGCTCGCCTGGGATGTTATCGGCAATGTTGACGTTCGTAAGGAAGCCATTGGTGGAGCGATAAATGTCGTTGCCACCATAGTATTCTGTAAAAATGATGTTGTTGTTGGTAGGGTCAATGATCTGGCACATCGCGTCGCCACCATTTGTATGCACCCATCCAAAAGCGCGCAACCAGCCGCCATTGTCTTGTGAACCAGCGGCGATTTTAAGTATGCCTGATTCACTCACCGCAATTCGGTAGAATTGCGCAATGGCAAGGCCGCTCGAAAAGTCTGTCCAGATTTGCGAAGACTCGTCGTAGCGGTAAATGCCGCCGTCGTTGCAATACCAGATTTCATGGCTATTGTGCGGGCTGTGTACGAGGTCGTGCGCATCTGCGTGGACTTCGGCATGGACGCCATCATTGTACCAGTGGGTTATTTTTTCCCAAGTTGCACCCTGGTCAATGGATCGGCTCATGGATACCCCCGCGAGATAGACGATGTTTGAGTCGGAAGAAGAAAAGTTGAAAATGCCCCAATCATCTTCCGGCGCAGCATGGTCTGTATAGGTCATGCCACCGTCTTTGGAAAGTAAAAAACGCTTGCCATTGGAAAAGTGAACCCCGAGCCAATCGGTCATCAATGGGCTGACAGCCAAGCGAAGGTCATTGTTGGAGGTCTGAAAATTAGAAACTTGTGTCCAGGTTTCGCCGCGGTCGGTACTTTTTACGACTTGACTGGTACCCCAATAATTGTGGTGTGCAGCGTAGAGGGTAGAGTCGTTGCCAGGACGAAATTTAATGTCCGTGTACTCGCCCGTACGGAGGATCGTCCAGGTGTCACCACCATCCAAAGTGCGGCGGATGCCTCGGTTAGAGGCTGCAAAAATGACTTGGGGATTGGTAGGTGACATTACCATGTTGTAGATCACATTTTCTTCCGAGAGCTCCCAGTCAAGTCCGGTGGGGACCCAAGTATCACCGCCATCGGAG
The DNA here is from genome assembly GCA_038213575.1 of Chitinophagales bacterium. Classification (GTDB taxonomy): domain Bacteria; phylum Bacteroidota; class Bacteroidia; order Chitinophagales; family Saprospiraceae; genus M3007. The sequence continues at coordinate 1,971 of JBBQSW010000006.1, forward strand.
CTTCGGTACACACCGAGGTTCCAGTTCCACCAGCCGCCTTTGTCGCCGAGCGAGATGTACATGGTGTCTGGATGCAGGTAGTCAATCAGTATTACGCTCACGGGCAGGTAAGGCAGACCATCGCCGCGTGGGGCCCATTGTTGACCCCCATCCGAAGTTTTCCAAAGCCCTCCGTCAGGAGTACCTACGAAGAAAGTAAGGGGGTCGGTAGGGTGGAACGCTATATGTTTGGTGCGGCCCATGCCCCAGTAGCCACTATTCGGGTTTTTGGATGGGCCCTCATTTGTCCAAGTGGGTTGGCCATCGCGATTTTGTGCGGCGCTGGTAAAATGTTTTTGATAATCAAGCCATTGCGCCCGAAGGTTGGGGAAAGAGCCATCGGTCTGTACCCGATCTCGCCACCACCATTTCCAGCGCTGGTACTTCACGAAGGAATTGTCCCAACAGTCGGTATCGTTAGCAGCATTATACTCATCCGAGAAATAAGTATCGAGTTGCTGGCAGATTTCAAAGTAGTTGTGGGAAGTGATGGGGATATCTACCTCGGGCAGGGTGGTTTGGGCGACACTGCCAAGTTGGCCAAGAACACAGAAAGCAGATACCATCGCTATGGTAATCCTAGAATTGGCTTTGGCAGATAGTAGAAACAGTTTATTCATGAGAAAGGCGAAATTTTTTTTGTGGGCAAATGTAGAAAATGGCTGGTAGCACAAATTGTGAAAATCTCTTACTTTGCTATGGGGAGCGAAGTTTTGCGTTAAGTTGAGCGAAGGATTGATGAATTCATTGGTTTGATGAAGGCACGATCATGCCCTCCCGACAGGCTTTTACGTGCATTCGGTCGAACCATTCGGGTCAATCTTCTAGCTTTGCTATAATTGCGCTAGGTTTTGCCATACTTTTGCGGGCTTTTTGAAAAGAACCACATAGAGCAAAAATAATGGAAGAAAAACAGAGTCAACTGAGTACCTATATCGGCATGGGGCTGATATTCTTATTGTTGTTTTTGTGGATGCAATACTCAGCTCCGCCCAAAAAAACTCCGGAAGAGCTTCAGGCCGAACAAGCTGCCCAACAAGCTCAAGACCAAACTGCCGCACAAACTGCCCCGATCACGGCGACTCCTTTACCCGCCGAAAATCTACCGAAGGAGGGTGTTCCCGATACAGTTCAGAATGGGATGGTCGCTGCAAAATTTGGTGTATTCGCGCCAGCAGCAGCAGGTCAGGAGCAATTTGAAGTGTTGGAAAACGATCTCGTCCGTATCACTTTCACCAGTAAGGGCGGTCGAATAAAAGAGGTTTTTCTCAAAAAATTTGAAAAAATACTCCCTGATTCTGCTGGAAATGACGTAAAAAGCCCACTCTTACTACTTGAAGACAACCAAAACCGCTTTGAATTTGAGATTCCCATAGGCGGCACCGCCAATGGGAAAGTCCTCACAAGTGATCTCTTTTTTACGCCGACCAAAAACGGCAACATCCTCACTTTTCGCGCTGACGCAGGCAATGGCCGCTATTTGGAGCAAAACTACACCCTTAGTCCCGACAACTATCGCCTTGACTATCGAATAGCAGCCAATGGTCTGGAAAATGTGATGACGCAGAAAGAGTTGCGTTTTTATTGGGAAAACCATCTCGATAAACTGGAGCGAAATCAGACCTATGAGCGCACCATGTCTTCGGTCTATTTCAAATCTCCCGACGAGGGTGCAGACTACTGCAATTGCCGCGAAGACGATACCAAAAGCCTGGGCGACAAACCGGTGCAATGGTTCTCGCACTCCAACCAGTTTTTTAATACCAGTATAATAGCCCAAGGATTCACATTTCGTGACTTCACGGGCGAGGTCAGGGTTTTCGGGGATGCCGATCCCAATTTGAAGATGTTGAAAACCACCGCCATAGTTCCTTTCGAGCGCGGTTCGGCTAACATGGCGATTTACACAGGACCAAACGAATTCAAACGTTTGCAGGAATTTGGTGTGTCGCTTCAAGACATAATTCCTTTTGGCGCAAGTATTTTCGGGGCCATCAACCGCTGGGTTATACACCCTATGATGGATTTTCTTTCGCGTTTTATTGGCAATCAGGGCATCGTTATTCTGATGCTCACCCTGCTGGTAAAACTCCTTGTTTATCCGCTCACTTACCGCATGGTACTCAGCCAATCCAAAATGGCTGCTCTTAAGCCCCGCCTTGAAGACCTCAAAAAGAAGCATGGCGACGACCAGCAGGCCATGAGCGTAGAAACCATGAAACTGTACAGCGAATATGGGGTGAATCCGCTCGGCGGCTGTCTGCCCATTTTCCTGCAAATGCCGATATGGTTCGCGCTCTACCGTTTCTTCCCGGCGAGTATCGAGTTCCGGCAACAGAGTTTCCTTTGGGCCACCGACCTTTCGAGTTACGACAGCATCATGCATCTGCCCTTCGATTTGCCCTTTGGAGCGGGTGCGCACATAAGCCTGTTCACCCTCATCTGGGTAGCCACCACGCTTTGGTACACCTGGTATTCAATGAAGCAAATGGACGCTTCTTCGATGCAGAACGACCAGATGAAGGTGATGAAATACATGCAGTACACCATGCCCGTGTTCTTCATGTTCTTCTTCAACAGCTTTGCTTCTGGCCTCACACTCTACCTGTGTTTCAGCAATATCCTGAACATCGGCCAGACCATCGTGACCAAGGAATTCTTGATTGATAAGGAAAAAATAAAGGCCCAGCTCGAAATCAACAAAGCCAAGCCTAAAAAGACAAGCGGCTTCCGTGCAAGACTGGATCAAGCGATGAAAGAGCAACAGCGCTTAACGGAGGAAAAGGCCAAACAGCCTCCGAAAAATAAAAAGTAGAATTAGAAACCTTTCAACTCATTTTTGTCAAACACCCACTCCGGCGTTTCCAACTTTTCTCCGAAATCTATTGAATACCAAGGGCTTAAAGCAGGGTCATTCGGATTTTTCAAAATCTGGATTTCCTGTGCCGGCATGTAACTCTGTGCCAAAAGAAAGACCTTCTGACCAGCAGTATTTTCCGCTACATCTACCACGATCACTGCATGGCCGGGCGAACCGCCGCGAATGAATACATCTCCAATTTGGAGATTGGCAATCGCTTTTGAGCGCAATTCTTTTGACAAAGAAAGGGTGCCAGCATAGCTGAAAATCATTTCCAAATACGCCCAAAAGGTTTCGTAGGAATCAGAAGGGCTCGCGGTTTCCTGCCAAGAAACTACATTTTGAGCAACTTTAATGCGCCCACCTTTTCTCCAATGCTCGTAATCTACCTGGAAGCCGTTGGTAAAGTGAAAACTGATTTCACCAAACTGCCGGGTGTTCCACAGATACTCTGCCCGCAATCGTATCACAGCATCGGCGCATTGGTGGAGATCCTTTCGGCCAATGGGCAGATCTACCACAGCATCGTAAACGCCCTGATTTTCTTTCTCTTTGCCATCAAAATAACGGACTTTGCTGCCGTTTGGTTTGAGTGGTAAATGACGCAGAAAGTGAGCAAATGAATTTGATTCCGCCAATTTTCGAGCAAAACCGAGTGGCGGAGCAAAACGCTGAATCAACAAACTATCAGCTTGTGGAGATTTTTTTATTGCAAAAGCCGTGTGTTTCAAGGGGTCTTGACCATTGGAACAAAACAAGCCGGCAATAAGCGAAAGGATGAGTAATGGGAACTGGATTTTTTTCATTCGTTTTTAAACGAACCAAACCCTTGAATATTGAAAGCAATAATCTCACTTCAAATGAGACTATTGCTAGAATCCTCTACATCTTCTCCGGTCATCTGTCGCTCAAATAACTCGGCGTAGTACCCCCCTTGCACCAGCAATTCCTCATGGGTACCTTCTTCGGATACACGATGTTCTTCGAGCACAATGATCTTGTCAAACTGGAGCATCTTGTAGATACGGTGTGTGATGATTATGGCCGTTTTTTCGGCCAGTGCACCAGAAAGGTAGCCAAGGATACGGCTTTCAGTATTGGTGTCTACCGCAGAAAGGCAATCATCAAGCAATACAACATCAGGCTGTTTGGCAAAAGCGCGGGCAATACTTACACGCTGCTTTTGGCCGCCGGAGAGGGTAACGCCGCGTTCGCCCACCATCGTTTCATAGCCTTCGGGCAAGCCTATAATTTCGTCGTGAACGGAGGCGCTTTTGGCAAAATGTTCGGCTGCGTCGCGACCAATTCCATCTTTTCCAAAGGCAATATTTCCCAAAACTGTGTCTGAAAACAAGAACACATCTTGCGGGACGTAGCCAATTCGCTGGCGCAAATGGGCCAAATCATGTTCCCGGATGTCTTTTCCGTCTATTAAAATCCGGCCCGCGTCCACGTCGTACATTCGCACCAGCAAGTCAGCAATAGTGGTTTTTCCACTCCCTGTCCGGCCAACAATGGCCATTTTTTGGCCGGGGAACAGTTCAAATGACACGTTATCAAGGGCAACAATGCCCGTGTCTGGGTAGGAGAATGAGACGTTTTGAAATTGGATGTGACCTTGTAATCCCAAGCCCTTCTCTTCTGGGAGGGGAGCCAGTGCCGTGCTTTTGTCGAGTGCGGCCTCCGACCTAGAAGGTGGTGGGGTGGGAGTGGGGTTTGTAATGCTGGGCGGCGTATTCAAAAACTCATTGATCCTTTTTTGCGAAGCAGCCGCTTGCTGTGTCAGCGAAGCGATCCAGCCAATGGCCGTCACAGGCCATGTGAGCATGTTGATGTAGATGACAAACTCGGCGATATTGCCCGGATTGATCTTACCTGCTACCACTTGCAAGCCCCCAACATACACCGTTATGATGGTGCTGGTTCCTATGAGCAAGGCCATGAGCGGGAAAAAGAATGCATCAATGCGAATGAGTTCGAGCGATTTTTTGCGGTATTCTTCACTTTGAGCGGCAAACCAGCGTCCCATGGCCAATTCTTGTACATAACTTTTCACTACCCGTATGCCGCTGTAAACTTCCTGGGTAGTGCTGGTTAGCGTGGCGAGTTGTTGCTGAATTTTCTCGCTGCGTCGGTTGATCAAGGTGCTAACCCAATAAATCGAAATACTTAAAAAAGGTAGGGGCAACAGCGACCACAGCGTCAATTCAACGCTCACGCGGAGCATGGATGAAATGGCGAGTATAAATAGGAAAATTAAATCCAGCCCGTACAAGATGGTCGGGCCTAAGAACATCCTCACTTTTGATACATCCTCCGAAATGCGCGACATGAGGTCGCCCGTGGCGTTTCTTTTGTAAAAAGCGAGGTCTAGCGAAAGATAGTGCGCAAAAATTTCCTTGCGTATATCATACTCAATGAGGCGGCTTACCACAATAATGGTCTGGCGCATAAAAAACATCGCTATGCCCATCATGAGTGCCAGCGCAATAACCCCGGCACCAAACCAGGCGATCTGGCCGCCTAATTCCTCCATAGCTTCGGGGTGTGCCGTAATGCCACCTTTGGCTTTATAGGCCGCCACCTCCCGCACCACGGTGTTCAGCGCATCGCCTATAACCTGAGGTTGCCAAACAGCGAAATAGTTTTTGAGCAAAACGAAAAGAATGCCCAACAAAACCCGCCAGCGGTATTTCCAGAAAAACTTTTTGAGATAGGAGAGGTGCTTCATCAAAAGAGGAGATAGAGGCCAAAACACATTGTCTTGCAAACTGTTTTGAAACTCGCCCCAAAGGTTTCAAAAGGAAAATTACCAAACAACGTACTTTTACGCGAAAGTCAAAAATTCTTCCAAAATGCAAGAAGCATATATCGTAGCAGGGTTTCGTTCCGCCATCGGCAAAGCTGGTAAAGGTGGCTTCAAAGGGTATCGTTCTGATGACCTCGCGGTGGATGTGATAAAACACCTGCTTGCTACCGTTCCGCAGCTCGACCCCAAACTGGTGGACGATTGCATCGTGGGCTGTGCGAACCCCGAAGGCGAACAGGGCCTTCAAATTGGCCGACTCATCTCTAACCGTGCGCTTGGAATAGAAGTACCCGGTATGACGGTGAATCGGTACTGCGCTTCCGGTCTGGAGACCATTAGCATCGCTGTTGCCAAAATCCGTGCTGGAATGGGGCAAATTTATGTGGCAGGGGGGGCCGAAAGTATGTCGTCTATCCCAATGACTGGCTACAAACTCGCTCCGAACTACAACATTGCCAAAGACACCCCCGACTACCTTGTGGGCATGGGGCTTACTGCTGAAGCTGTTTCCAAAAAATGGGAAATCAGCCGCGAGGCCGCCGATGAATTCAGCGTTCGCAGCCATCAAAAGGCCGCTTCGGCCATTGATGCGGGCAAATTCAAAGCCGAAATTGTGCCCATTCAAGTCCCTGAAGTTTGGGTTGAAAACGATAAACGCAAAGAGCGCGTGAATACAGTGGATACCGATGAAGGCGTTCGGCGCGATACCACTGCCGAAGGACTTGCAAAACTTCGCCCGGCATTTGCCCAAGGCGGCCTAGTAACGGCTGGCAACTCTTCGCAAACTTCCGACGGCGCAGCGTTCGTACTGGTCATGTCGGAAGAAATGGTGAAATCTCTTGGTTTACAACCGATTGCGCGGTTGGCTGCCTGTTCCGTGGCAGGCGTGGAGCCGATTTATATGGGTATTGGGCCCTGCGCTGCCATCCCCAAAGCCCTCAAACAAGCGGGCATGAAACTCGGCGACATACAAGCGATCGAACTCAACGAGGCATTCGCGGCTCAAGCGCTCGCTGTGATCAAAGAAGCGGGACTGAATCCTGAGATCGTAAATGTGAATGGCGGCGCGGTCGCGCTTGGCCACCCGCTTGGCTGCACTGGCGCAAAACTCAGCGTTCAAATCATCAACGAAATGCGCCGCAGCAACCAAAAATATGGTTTGGTAACGGCCTGTGTTGGCGGTGGGCAAGGCATTGCGGGGATTTGGGAGCGACTGAATTAAGCGAAAAATGCCCTCAACACCTCCAATAACTCCTTCGGCTTGTCGGCGTGTACCAAATGTCCGGCGCCTTCAATGGTGACCAGCTCGGCATTGGGGAACAATAGTTTTATTTTTTCCCATTCGCTGTCCTTCACATAATTGGAACGGCTGCCGCGTATAAAAAGTGTGGGTTTTTGGAAGGGCTCACCTTTAACAGCGGCCAAAATGTCTTGGTAATGTTCCCAAAGCACAGGAAGGTTCATTTTCCATGTGAACGTTCCGTCGTCTTCCCGGGTGATATTTTTCAGCAAAAACTGCCGGGTTCCAAAGTCTGAAATTCGTTCGGAAAGGTAGGCATCAGCTTCGCTCCGTTGGGTCATTTTTGACAAATCTAAACCAAGCAGGGCTTCGATAATGTCGGTATGATTGTCGTCGGCCTGACCTGGTTCCATGTCTACCACTACCAGTTTTTCCACCATATCCGGGTGTGTGAGGGCAAGTTGCATGGCGACTTTGCCGCCCATACTATGGCCGACCACGGCGGCGTGGAACATCCATTTTTCTTCCATAAATACCCGCAAATCCTCCGCCATTTCGGGGTAGGTATGGGTGGGCAAATGCGGCGACCGACCATGGTTGCGCAGGTCGGGCGTAACCACCAAATGTTGGTCGGCCAAGCCTTTGGCAATGGTTTGCCAGTTGTCGGAAAAGCCAAAGAGCCCGTGTAAGATTAATACGGGCGAACCAGAGCCGAATTCGCGGGAGAAAAGTTGGATATGGGTCATTGAGTCATTAATAGTCATTGGGTCATTGGGTCATTAGGGTCATTAGGTCATTAGGGTCATTGGGGTCATTGGGGTCATTGGGTCATTAGGGTCATTAGGGTCATTGGGTCATTGGGGTCATTGGGTCATTAGGTCATTGGTCATAAGTACAAATACCTAATGACCAATGACCCTAATGACCAATGACCAAATGACCCAATGACTTTTCAATCTGGAAAAGTCAAAATAAAACTACTTCCCTTGCCCAGTTCACTTTGCACGTCCACCAGTCCTTTGTGGGCTGTCATAATTGCTTTTACATAACTGAGGCCCAGGCCAAAACCTTTAACGTCGTGTACATTGCCCGTGTGTTCGCGGTAGAATTTGTCGAAGATGTGCTTTCGCACTTCTTTATTGATGCCCATACCCTTGTCGGTCACGGTAATTTCTACGCCCATGGGCACCGTGCGCGTGCTGATGGTGATGTCGGGTTTTTCGGGGCTGTACTTATTGGCGTTGTCCAAAAGATTGTGAATTACGCTGGCTATGTGCGTCGAATCGCCTTCGATCACAGGATTGGTTGCTTGTAAATCCATGAACAATGAGCCTTCGCGCCGTTCCACTTGCAAGCTGAAATTACCGACGGCTTGTTCGATCACCTCATGAAGATTTAGATCGCTGAGGCTTAATTCAAAATCTTTTTTATCAATTAAAGCCATTTGCAGCACCCGTTCCACCTGGCTGTTCATGCGGCGATTTTCTTGCCGGATAATGTCGACGAATCGTTTGATTTTGTCTGGATTGCCCAGAATCATGGGGCTTCCTATACTATCTGCGGCGAGCGAAATCGTAGCGATGGGAGTCTTGAATTCGTGGGTCATGTTGTTGATGAAATCTGTTTTCATCTCCGAAAGCTGTTTTTGCCGATAAATTACCTTAATCGTGTACCAAAAACAAAACAATACAATAGCGGTGAAGACAATTGAAAGCGAGAGCATACCCAATGCCGACCCAAGTACGATGCGGGTGCGGTTGGGAAAATAGAGTGACAGATCGCCAGGAGATTCAATATCCTGCGTAAAAAGTGCGACTTTGTAAGGTGAGTTGAAAAGTGTAGGCACACCGCCCTGGGCAATTTGCGGGCCACTATCTTCTACCACGAAGTGGTCGTTCACAATCACATAGCTGCCCCGCGCTTTGGAATAAACACCGTATTGAAAAGCGGAGCGTATGCCCCGGCTTTCGATCCCCTCTTGGATAGATTTTGCCAACAAATCGAGCGGCACACGCTCTGCCAAGGGCTTGGAATCTACCAATTGGCTCACTTTCATGGATTCCCAGAGCGTCATGTTGTCTTCAAATCCCTGTCCATTGCCACCTGGATTGGCAAGGCTATCGGAAGCTTGCCGCGTTGCTTGTCTCCGCTTCGAAAAACCGTTTCCCAACGGTTGCTGGGTCTGCCTTATATTATCATTGGCTTGTGGATTCGAAGTATTGAGGGCTTCCAATTCCCGCACCTGTTCGTAGTATTGGAGTTTGCCTGCTACGCGATTGAGCGCAGCGTAGACGTTTTTGTCAAATTGCTCCTCGTTCAGTCGGATGTTCCAGCCGATCCAATATATCTGCAAACAAATGATGCCAGCCAGTGCCAGCGTCATAAGGCCGATGATGAGTTTTATGCGGCGAGGATTCATAGATTGTGTTGCTTTTGATCGGGATGAAAGCGTGAAGTTTACCCACCAAAGCCTCCCTTCCTTTCAAGGTTTGGAGTATCCAAGCTTTGACGAGTGCATGTGGGTGGCCCGCCTTCACCTCTGCCTTCGTCAACAGTACGGCAGATAAAAAGGCTACGGCGGGTAAAAGGTTTAAAACGAACACAAAAGTATAAACCCTTACGGATTGCCCAGCGGATTAATGCGGGCTTAGCCCCCGGGGAATGTCCAATGTCCAACAGGAATGTCCAATGTCCAACAAGGAATTTCCAATGTCCAAGTTGTTGGTACGCTTAATCACTCGCAGTGACCTTAATGAGCTGAATAACAACTAATTCCAAGCGCAGCGCTTATTTGGGCATTGGACATTCCTTGTTGGACATTGGAGATTCATTCCCACCTACCTTTGCCGCCATGAACTGGCCTGCTGCTATCCAATCCTTTCGCAATTACCTCCTGCTGGAGCGCTCGATGAGCCACCATACTATAGAGGCTTATGTCAATGACGTGGGAAAGTTTGTGCAATGGCTCGAACTGGAAGACCGTACGTTGCCGCCCTTGGCTGTCAAGGCGGATGATTTGACCCAGTTCATCCTGTGGGCCAACCGACTTGGATTAGAGGCCAGCACCCAAGCCCGACTGATTTCTGGACTGCGGGCATTTTACAAGTACCTGCTCGTTGAGGATATGCTGGATGACGACCCCACGGAACTTCTTGAAAGCCCGCGTATGCGCCGGAAAATTCCGGAGGTGCTCAGTGTCTATGAGATGCAGGCCATGCTCCATGCGGTGGATTTGTCGGACCCTCAGGGCCAGCGTAACCGTGCCATTTTAGAAATGTTGTATGCCTGCGGTCTGCGTGTCAGTGAGCTGGTAAGCCTTCGACTAACCCAGCTTTTTCTCGAAGCGAATTTTTTAAAAGTGGTCGGAAAAAACAACAAAGAGCGCCTCGTGCCCATTGGAGCGGATGCCGTGAAGTATCTAAGAATTTATCTCGAAAAAATCCGAAGCCTCCAGGACAACATCAAAAAAGAGGCAGAAAACGTGGTGTTCCTCAATCGGCGGGGTGGCAGAATGAGCCGAGTGATGGTGTTCCTGCTTGTAAAAGAGTTTGCTGCAAAAGCGGGCATTGTCAAAAACATCAGCCCGCACACCTTCCGCCACACTTTTGCAACGCATCTTGTGGAAGGCGGAGCCGATCTGAAAGCCGTGCAGGACATGCTGGGCCATGAAAGTATTACCACCACAGAGATTTACACCCATCTCAACGCTGAGTACCTCAAAGAGACGATTTACCTTTACCATCCCAGATTAAAAATGTAAGGCCCAGTCTCTCTTCGTTCCTTTGTCGAGCAATGGAGCAAGGCAATAATGCCGCAACATAGCTGACCATATCGAATCCGTCAGGGTTTTTAATCAGTACGGGCAATTGTTCAAAACGCAAAATAGTGGGAACGAATTATCACTAAAGGAGTTTCCCAACGGAGTTTACCTGCTTGCAATTCAAACCTTAAGTGGAGTTTTTTTGAAAAAAGTAATCAAAAAAAATTAGACCTGCAAGAAAGATTGATGGACCAATACTAAACTGACCATTCACTAATATGCACTACTGGCTTGTCAAATCAGAACCCGATGTTTATGGCTACGACCAACTCGTGGCCGAAGGCCGTGGCCGCTGGGATGGTGTGCGAAATTATCAGGCACGCAACAACTTGCGGGCCATGAAGATGGGTGACCTCTGCTTTTTTTACCATTCCAACATTGGCCTTGCGGTGGTGGCGGTCGCTCGTGTGGTGCGGGAGCATTACCCTGACCCAACGGCGGAAAAGGGCGATTGGTCCTGTGTAGAATTGGAACCGGTAAAGCCCTTCGTGCGCCCCGTTACACTGGCAGAAATCAAGGCGCATCCAGATTTACAACAACTCCTTTTGGTGCGAAACGCACGTTTGTCGGTTATGCCAGTGTCTTCCGACGAATTTTCCATCCTATTGACAATGGGAGAGACCCAACTTTGATCCATGATTTACAAATATTCTTACGGCGGGCGCAATCTGAACCAATTTCCTGGCGGAGGCCTCGGCTGTCTTATTTTCTCGGTGCTCCTAATTGTGGGTGGCTACTACATTTTGCAAGGGCTTTACTCTCTGTTGCTTTGGGCAGCCCCGGCCCTGTTGGTGCTTGCACTCATTATCAATTGGCGCGTATTCCCAGACACGATTAAAAGTTGGCTCAAAACCTTGGAAAGCAATCCTTTGAGCGCACTCTTATATCTGGCTTTTGCAGTGTTGGTGTTTCCGTTTTTTTCGCTCTATATTTTTTTGAAAGCCATTGGCTACAGAAAAATGGAACAGCTGCGCCGCCAATTTGGCGAAGCTGAAAAACCTCGCGAGGAAGCGGGGTATGTGGAATTTGAGGAATTGGAAAGTACGCCCAAACGCTCCTTTGACGAGGAGGCTGAAATTCCCGAATTGCCTGCTGAACCCGAAAAGCAGCAGCCCAAAAAAGATCAAAACCCCTATGATTCGCTTTTTAGCTGATGGGGAATAAACACGGGTTAATCATACATTTCCGCTATTTGCCGGCTGTATTTTTGGAGAATGACTCGGCGCTTCATTTTGAGCGTCGGCGTAAGTTCGGCTTCTGAGCCGTCGGTTTTTATGGCTTCCCAAGTTTCGGCCACAAGTGCGAATTTTTTGAGCTGATCCACATGACTGAAGTTCGGGTTTACGCGCTCCAGCAACATTTCGTAGCGGTGCAACACTTTTGGGTTTTTGATCATTTGCGCCAGCGTTGTCCATTCCACACCATGTTTTTTGCACCAATCGCGCAAGCCTTCTAGGGATGGAACGATGAGTACGGATACGAATTTCATGTTTTCGCCCACCACCATTGCCTGCTCCACAAGATGGTGTTCTTTCAGTATGGATTCGATGGGGGTAGGGGCCACGTACTTGCCGCCGCTAGTTTTCAGGAGTTCCTTTTTGCGGTCGGTTATTTTCAAAAATTTTCGTCCACCAGTGCCTTCCACAAACATCCCCACATCGCCCGTGGCAAGCCAGCGTTCCCCATCAATTATGCGTATTATTGAATCAGTCTGTTCGGGCTGTTTGTAATACCCGAGCATTAGTCCGGGCGTCTTAGCGAGTATTTCTCCCTCTCCGGGCCGGAAATCAGCGCCTTCTTCGATACGAAGTTCAACGCCTTCTATCGCAGTTCCCACCGTGCCGAGCATGGCCTCGGCGGGGCCAAAACCGTTGACGCTAAGGCCAGGGGAAACCTCACTGAGTCCGTACACTTCGCGCACGGGAATGCCCGCTGCGTTGAAGCTGCGCAATACCCGCATGGGGCAAGCACTCGCGCCCGTAGTCATGCCTTTTATACTGCCACCAAGCCCCGCGCGCCATTTAGAGAAAATAAGTCGGTCGGCTATTTTCCATTGGAAAGCTTTCCAGCCCGAATATTTTTTGTCAAATTCCCAATCTTCCGCAAGGCTTAAGGCCCAAAAGAATAGCCATCGTTTCAGGCCAGTCAATTCCAGCCCTTTATTGTAAATCCGTTCGTACACCTTCTCTAAAAGCCTCGGCACACAGGTGAAAAAGTGGGGCCGAATGGCTTGAAGATCACCCGCTTCGCCACCAAGGTTGTCGGTACCTGTGAACGAAACACTGGCTCCAGCAGCCGTAAAAACGTACAGCGCAACCCGTTCGTAGACATGACTGACCGGGAGAAAGCTAAGCACACGATCCCCGGAAGCGATGGGCGCAAGTTGGCCCACCTTCTCTACATTGAACGCTATGTTGCGGTGTGAAAGCATCACGCCTTTGGGATTGCCCGTGGTGCCAGAGGTATAAATGATGGTGGCCAAATCATCGGGCCGAATGCTGTTTTTTATGCGCTCAACCTCTGAAAAATCTGAATTTTCAGGGGACAATAATTCCGACCAATGTCGTGTGCCTGACAGCTGGTGAAAGCTGAAAATATCTTTCAGGCCCGGAACTTTTTCTCTGGCAGCCAACACCTTATCAAGCAAATCCCCTTCGCCGGCGATGCAGTATTTTGCTTCGGATTCGTTCAGAATATACTCGTATTCACGAGAACTAATGCTTGGATACATTGGCACATTTATCACGCCGATTTGAAGCATGGCGTAATCGAGCGCAACCCATTCTGGAATGGTTTGATAGACAATGGTGGCAACCTTGTCTCCTGAGCGCAGGCCCAATTGTAAGAGGCCCAGGCTGGCCCGATTGGCCAATGAAACCATTTCGGCGGTAGACCAATAACGCCATTCGCCGTTAATTTTTTTGCCGAAGGCTTTTTCGAGCGGGTACTCGTGGAGTTGTTGGTGGAGGTAGTCGAAAAGACGTTTTTCAAACATGGAGGATGTTTTTTATCACAAGTACCTTTCTTGGAGCATCTTTATATGATGGAGCTGATGCCCAATGATGATGAAAAAAAGTGCCCGTACAGACACTTTCCAATTGCTCGCTGTAAGCAGGAACGCGGACTGTTCTTCGGAGCATTGCACGGCGAGGGCTAGTGTATTATCCCGAACGGCTTTCCATTCTTTCAGCAAATCTTTGATGCTGCGATCGTTCACCTTTGTTACTTCCATCCAGTAATCTTGGTTGAAGCCGGGCAAGGGTGCCCGGTCTCCCCGGATGCCCCAAAAGGCGCGGAAAGCAAACACCCGCTCCGCATCAATTATATGAATTAGCACTTGCTTGATGGTCCATTTGCCTGGTTCGTAGGCATGGTTGCCCTGTGCTTCGGGCAGGCTGGCAAACAATTGCTGTGCTTCTTTGAATGTTCTTTTCAACAAGCTTTGCACCGTGCCCCGCGAGGGCACTGCGTTCAGGTAGCCTTCGTAAAATGGAGCAAACTCGCCTTTTTTAGGTCGTTTCATCTTTTTAGACATTGGATTATTGGACTTTGGGCTGTAATATCTAATGTCCCGCAGTCCAAAGTCTCAAAAATTTATGTCTTTGCCAGTTTTGTCATAAACCACACCTCAAAAGCAGTAAACACCACATAACACCACAAGAAAATGCCTACGAACCATTGGTTAGTAGGCGCGGCCACCTGTTGATACACAAACAAGGCGGCCAAAGCCACCACCATTTTCCCGAATACCGACACGGATACGAGGTTAGTGAATGCATGTTTGTTTTTGCTGCGTGCGGAGCTAGTCCCGGCATAAAAAAGCCCCAAACATACCAAGCCGAAAAGCATCACAGACCCTATCGCAAATTTCCAATGTGGCTGCGCTTGAGGAGCAAAAAAGAGTAATCCAGCCAGCACCATTGCTGCGCCGGCCGAGACAAAAAAAAGATTTTTAAAAAAAGATTTTGGGTTCATGTTTTTGAAAAAAACCGTCCTACAGCGGTAAGCCATAGGACGGTTCGGTTTTATTTATCGTTCAGCAATTGTTTGTAAACCACATAGATCGAAGCGGCCATGAATAAGATAGTGAGGAATACTGCCCATAAAGGTCGCTCTAGTCCCATCCATCCATCCAGCCAACGTCCGATCAATGCACCGAGCAGGGAGGCCCCAAAAAGTTGGAAGGCCATGCCGCCATACTTCATGCTGGCTTTAATTGCGGACTTCCGCCGTTCCTGCGGCGACAGCTTTGGCTGCGGTGTTCGTGGCATCAGTAGCTGATTTGATATCGAAGTGCTTCACCGTGCCATTGCTTGTAGCGCCCACGTCCATTTTGCAGGCTACATTGAACTTGGCTCCGCTCTGCACAATGAGTTTGTTGGTAGTGATTTCTCCTTCTACTTCTGCAGTTTCGCGTACGTTGAGGAGTTCGGTGGCATAAAGATGGCCTTTAAAACGACCTTCGATGACGGCATTTTGGCAGCGGATTTCACCCTCTACCGCGCCGGTAGGCCCGATGATTACCTTGCTTTGGCAGCTGAGTTTGCCTTTTATGGTGCCATCCACGCGTAAATCACTATCGCAGCGCACTGTGCCCTCTATCACTGTGCCTTTCACCAGCGCGTTGAGCGCGCCTGTGGGAGAAATTGCTGCGTTTTTTTTGGAGTCCTCTGTTTCTTTTGTAGTTCCAAACATATCTTAGTCTCGGTTTTGAAAATGAACGGTAGGAGTGTAAACGATTAAAAATCAACGTGTTTTTGCAAAAACGTTTTCAAAAGGATAATATTGAAGGTTGCAAAAATGAAAAAGATTCCCGGTGTGGCAAAGCCTCCGGGAATCTTTTTACCAACACCCCAAATGTGAAAGGGTGTTGATGGGTGTTGAGAAACGGTTTAGAATGTTGAGGGTTGAGCATGCTGAGGGTGTTTCACCAAAGAAATCGACAGGCTCAACCCTCAGCATTCTCAACCCTCAACATGCTTAGAAACTGGGGCAATAAACGCCACGGCGTTCTGGGCCACAGATTTTGTAGATGAGCGAGAATTCGAATGCTCCGTTACCATTGGTAGCCGTGAACAGGTTTGAAGTGTTCACGTCGTAGCTGAAGCCAATGTTGAACTGCTCATAATCGAAGCGTGTGCTTACGATGATGGCATCCATGTGTTTTTTGTCATTGAGTTTGTTGGCAAGACGTGCCCAAAGGCCAAACTGGAAGGCTTGGTTGTAGCGACGGCTGTTGCCGAGCAGGAACTTGAAGGAGTTACCCACGTTCACCTGCCATGAAGGGCCTTGGAAGAAAGTAACCACCCCTGGGCTGAGGCCGAATTTCTGCCCAGTCATAAACTCGCCACCAGCATGGAACGTGAACTTGCTGTAGAGCGGGATATTCGCGTTCTGAAAAGATTGGTTGGCACGGTTCAAGTGGCTGAATGCTCCGCCAAAATAGAAGTTAGTTTCTTTGCTTAACACGCTAAACCACAGCAACCCTGCCGAAATATCAGCAAAAAGGAAGCTAGGGTCAGCAATGATATCGCCAGCCAGGTTAGGATCATGACCGCCGTTGCCATCATGCTGGCTGGGCCATTGGAGATTGTAGCTCTTGATGCTGCGATTGCTCAAGCCTAAGTCGGCATCGAATACTAGATAGTGCGCCTTTTTGCGGTAGCCGCCCATTTTCTTGGCATAGGAGCCAGAAAGACGGGCTTGGATGGTGGCAAACTCAGAGGTGCCAGCCTTATCGCCCCAAAGCGTACCGCCTACTCCGAAATAATCGTAGCGGCCCACGGGTAGTTTCTGATCGTAAGAAGCAGAATAGGTGTTGTAGGCGCGATTTTTCAGGATGGAAGCCCACTGATTGCGGTAATTGGCCACCAAACGGTGGTTGCAATTCATAACGCCTGTCAAAGCCGGGTTAAGGTTGAGCGGGCTTTGGTAGAACTGCGAAAAGTGAATGTCTTGGGCTTGTGCCATTGCCGCGAACATCACGAAGCACAGTGTAAGTAAGTGTAGAGTAGTTTTTTTCATAATCAAGACAAGACCTGTGGTTTGGTTGAAAAACGACAAATGAAGGAAATTAGAAAGCCAATTGGATGTAGGTCGGGGAGCGAAGGTAGGTTTTTCCCAAACTTTCTTGCGTCGAAGGAAAAAATTTTAACACGCTGCACCAAGATACTGGTAAATTTCAAGTGACAAGCAACAAAATGGAACGCCGAAATGCTGAATTTTATCATTGCTTCGAGTCTTCAGCACCCGGCCTGAACGATCTCTTATTTCGGCATATTTTTTCAATAGTGTTAAGGTGCTTGGAAAACAAGAGGATTTAACTTTTGAAAACGCTGCCTATCACTGCCTCCGGCTCACTTTTTTCACCATTTCATTCTTCCAGGTCAAATACGTGCCCTCTAGGATATGCTTGCGAGCTTCTCCGACTAGCCAAAGATAAAAGCCGAGGTTTTGAAGTGTGGCGAGTTGCATCCCCAATATTTCGTTGCAAACGAAAAGATGACGAAGGTAAGCCCTTGAATGGGTGCGGCTCGTGTGTACGGTGCTGGCCGGGTCAATGGGCGAAAAATCAGTCTGCCATTTTTGGTTTCGGATATTGATGATCCCTTCCGAAGTATAGAGCATCCCGTGCCGGGCGTTGCGGGTCGGCAACACGCAGTCGAACATATCAATTCCCCGGGCGATGCCTTCCAAAATATTTTCGGGCGTCCCGACCCCCATGAGGTAGCGGGGTTTGTCTTTCGGGAGAATTTCTGTCACCAATTCTGTCATTGCATACATATCCTCCGCAGGTTCGCCTACGGAGAGTCCGCCTATAGCGTTGCCCTCGCGCCCATGAGCAGCGATGGTTTCGGCAGAGATTTTTCGCAACTCAGGATAGGTGCTGCCCTGAACGATTGGGAAAAAAGCCTGCTTGTGGCCATAAATCGGTTCGGTGTTGTCGAAGCGTTCGATGCAACGCTCCAGCCAGCGATGTGTGAGGCCGAGCGATTTTTCGGCGTACTTGAAATCGCAAGGGTAGGGCGTACACTCATCGAAGGCCATAATAATGTCGGCGCCGATGATGCGCTGGATGTCCATCACATTTTCTGGCGTGAAAACGTGCTTTGAGCCGTCAATATGGCTTTGGAAGGTGACGCCCTCTTCTTTAATTTTCCGACGATGGGCGAGCGAATAAACCTGAAACCCACCACTATCGGTCAGCACGGGGCCTTGCCAGCCATTGAAACCGTGGATGCCACCCGCTGCCCGCAACACATCCAGGCCGGGGCGCAGGTAGAGGTGATAGGTATTGCCCAGGCAGATTTGGGCGTGGATATCGTCTCGAAGTTCGTGCTGGTGTACGGCTTTTACCGTAGCCGCCGTGCCCACGGGCATAAAAATAGGGGTATGGATCGTGCCGTGGTCGGTCTCGATCTGTCCGGCGCGGGCGCGGGAGTGGGGGTCGGTATGGAGGAGCTGGAAGGTCAAGGGCGATGGTGGAGTGGGTTACTTTAGATTTTGGTCGAATTGGCAATGGCCAAAAGTTGCTTGAATTCATCTAACTTGAGCAGTTCAACACCAAAATATCCAAATTTATTGAGTATCTGAAAGTGGCGATCTTCTGAAACAAGATATTGAGCACTTGCAGCAATTGCGCAGTCCAGAAACTTGTTGTCGTCTGGGTCTTGTTCGATTAATAGCCAGTAGGAGTATTTGTGAACCAATTGAATATTGGGCAACATGAGCAATAAATCCAGGGTAATCTCTGCAATCTCAGCCCCAATATGGCGCTCGACGATTTCGGCATACTCATCCAGAATGTCTGAAGTTACGCACAGCGTGTAGTCGCCATTGAGCAAGGAATCAAAAAGCCAGCGATTCTTTGATTTTGGAGAAATCGCTACCAGTAACACATTGGTATCCAGGACTACCTTCACGATTTGTCAGCACTTTTTTTGTCAGGTAGATCTGCTGCGATTTGTAAGGTGTGCGCAAATGGGTTTGCAAGAATTGATCCATTGTGTCCTGACTCCAGCCTTTGGCTTCCCACACTTCATCGGCTTTACGAAACAAGCGAGCGGCTTTGTAGGCAATGAGCAGACGTTTCAACTCTTGCAACTCCTCCTCCGAGAGGTTGAGGCTAAACAATTGCACTACTTCGAGTTGGGCATTGGTGAGCGGGGTGTTGAGAGAAGACATGATTCTGTTTTTTGTCCGACAAAGATACTGGATTTGTGCTTAGGCTCGGCGCAGGGCTTTTTTGAGGGCCTGGGAGAGGAGGGTGAAGAGGCGGCGGAGGTAGTGATTGATGGTTTTGAATTTCCAGAAATAGAGAATGTATATGATTAGGAACGCGGCACCAATTGAAGGCTCGAGCCAAAAGGCATAACAGAAATCAGAAAAAGATGAAAGGTATTGGCCGCTTTTTCATCGGCTGCGGCATGGATAATGACAAGTGATTTGGTTTGAGACATTATTTGGACAAAACTATTCTAAAAGATAAAAAATTCGGCTTAAACGCCGTCATCAGCGCACCATAATAAGGGCGCTTGTCACGCCAGATTCCGATTGCTGTCCAGTTTCAAAAGTACCGCAATCATCAAAGTAAAGCCAATGAGCGAAGAGCCGCCGGCGCTGATAAACGGCAGTGGAATTCCAATCGTTGGAATAAGCCCCATTGTCATGCCTAAATTGATCACAACGTGTACAAAAATAATACCCGCCACGGAGTAGGCGTAAATGCGCGAAAAATTGGAACGCTGTCGCTCGGCAATATAAGTGATACGCCAAAGCAGCCATAGAAAAAGTCCGATCAAAGCTACTACACCTACAAAACCTTGTTCTTCTCCCACGGTGCAAAAAATGTAGTCGGTGCTTTGCTTAGGCACATATTTCAGTTTGGTCATATTGCCCTGTAACGTGCCTTTCCCGAGCAGACCGCCAGCGCCGATGGCCATTTTGGAGTGTATGAGATTGTACCCAGCTCCTCGAGCATTGGCTTCGGCTACGCCAGGGCGCAACCAAATTTTGATGCGTTGTTGTTGGTGCGGAGCGAGCAGATTTAGAAAGGCGTTGGCTGCAAAAACCAGCGAGACAGAAAGGGTTAGCAGCACCACCCAACTACGCAACTGACTTTGTATCAGGCTGTTCTTCTTCCAATAATTGGGTGAAAACACGCCAATAAAGAGTAAGAGTTGTGGCACGAGTACGAGCAAATGTTTTTGATCTTCTGCCATTTGGACGTCTAGCAATTTCAACAGTTCGTTTAGTACCGGAATCCACCAAACAATGAGCGGCAGGAGGATCGCCAGGGTCCATCGCAGTATGCGTTTTTTTTCTCGAAAACGATTGATCAACAATAGGTTGACGATCGCAATCAACCATGCTGCGGTGTAGGCGGGGGGCTCAAATTTCCATCCTAGAATAGCCAACGCGGCTGCACCAAAGCCCAGCGCATACAGCACTGGAGATAGCCCTTCCCGATACAAAACCAGCATGAACGAAAAGAAAATCAAAGCAGAGCCCGTATCGCTTTGCAATAAAACGAGCAACGTTGGAATAAGGAAAATGCCGAATGCGATGATTCGGTCGCGCCATTGACGCAAATCCACGCCTGGGCTGCTGAGGAATGCCGCCATAGCCAGGCAAGTACCAAACTTCGCAATTTCGGACGGCTGGAAGGTAAATCCGCCGATATGATACCAAGCATTTGCCCCATTCACCTCGCGGCCGAAAAGAAGTGTTCCTGGCAACAGGATAATAGAGATTAGATAAAGTGGCAAGGCCAAGGTGCGCCAAAAAGACCAATCGGCCATCATTATCAGAAACATCATAACCAGGCAGAACACAATGAATCCCAACTGTTTACCCGCCATTTGCCCCATATCAAAAAAAGAGGCGGGTGCTTCGGAGTTGTAGGTTGCCGCATAAATCATCAGCCAACCCACGGCGATCAAAGCCAGATAAAGCCCCAAAGTGAGACGGTCGAAACCGAAAAGTGGAAGATTCTGGCTGTTCATATTCAGTGGAGGATGTTGAGGGTTTAGAAGGTTTAGGGTTTAGAGGGTTTAGGGTTTAGAAGGTTGAGGGTTTAGAAAACTGTTTCAGCAAAAATTAATCTTTTTTAAAGACATAAATTCTGAACACGCTCAATTCTGGTTTTAAAATGAATGTTGAGTTGCAAATAAATACTGTTCCAAGCTATGATGGATTTATTCCAGTCTCCCTCAACCCTCAACCCTCAACCCTAACCCCTCAACCCTAACCCCTCAACCCTAACCCCTAAACCCTAACCACTCAACCCTAACCCCTCAACCCTAACCCCTCAACCCTAAACC